>NZ_FAOZ01000020.1 GCF_001536285.1 Parafrankia irregularis
AAGAACTCCTACTACGGGGCGTTCTACCGGCGGATCGCCACCCGCCGGGGGAAGCAGCGGGCCCTGGTCGCTGTCATGCACAAGCTCACCGTCGCGATCTGGCATGTCCTGCACGACAGGACCGGACACAAGGACCTCGGCGCCGACTACCACACGAGGAAGAACCCGCAACGCGCGATGCGACGCATGATCCGCGAAGCGAACGCCCTCGGCCTCACCATCCGCTTCGACCCCGCCTGACCGGACCCAGCCCACCCAACCCGCCACAACCAGCCGATCAAGCCCCGACCCGCGGCTCACGTCAGTTTTTCGTGTCAGATTTGAGGATTTTGGCTGGTGCAGCGACCGAAATCCTCACTTCTTGCGGATCGCCGAGCGGCCCGATGACCCCCTTGTTCCCTTTGGGGTGAATTTCTCGCGCTGCGCGGCGGCGCTACGCTCGAGAAGGACCAGAATCCTCAACGTTTCGGGCCACGCTTCGGCCCGCCACGGCGGCCTGGTACGCGATCCGCACGTAGGCCTCGACGTCGAGGGTTTCGCCGCGGGCACCCGGGTCGACACCAGCAGCACGGATGATCTGTTCGGCCCGCTGCGCGGAGCCCGCCCACGACGCCAGCGCCGTGCGCAGCATCTTGCGGCGCTGAGCGAAAGCCGCGTCCACCAGCGCAAAGACCTCTGCCCGGGCGGAGGCGTCTCCCGCCGGGGCGGGACGTCGGGTGAAGGCCACCAGGCCCGAGTCGACGTTCGGCTGCGGCCAGAAGACCGGCCGGGGCACCGCACCGGCCGGGCGCGCGTGGGCGTACCAGGCGAGCTTCACGCTCGGCACCCCGTAGATCCGCCCACCCGGTGACGCGGTGAGCCGGTCCGCGACCTCCGCCTGCACCATGACCAGGCCCCGGCGGATCGTCGGGAACCGTTCGAGCAGGCCGAGCAGCAGCGGCACCGCGACGTTGTAGGGCAGGTTCGCCGCCAGCACCGTCGGTGCGGCGAGCTCCGCGGGCAGGTCCGCGGGCCGCACCCGCAGACCGTCGGCCTCGACGACGTGCAGCCGCTGTGCGAGCGCGGCCGGCAGCCGGGCCGCCGCCGTCTCGGGCAGGGCCGCGGCGAGCAGCGGGTCGACCTCGACCGCAACCACCGCGCCGGCCTGCGCGACCAGGCCGAGCGTGAGCGAGCCGAGCCCGGGCCCGACCTCCAGCGCCACGTCGTCCGGGCCGATCTCGGCCAGGCGGACAAGCCTGCGGACGGTGTTCGGGTCGACCAGGAAGTTCTGGCCGCGCTTCTTCGTCGGACGCAGGTCCAGTGACTGCGCGAGCTCCCGGATGTCGGCCGGCGAGAGCAGCGCCTCGATCTCTACCAGGGTCCGAAGGTCCGTTCCGCGTTGGCCGCGATCGCGGCGGCGAACTCGTCCACCGCCGTGCCGCGCGTCTGCGCGAGCAGCCGCAGGGTCAGCGGGACGAGGTACGGCCCGCCCGGCCGGCCCCGCCACGGGACCGGGGTGAGGTAGGGCGCGTCCGTCTCCACCAGCAGCAGATCCTGCGGGGCGACCGCGGCGGCCTCGCGCAACGCCTCGGCGTTCTTGAACGTGACGTTGCCCGCGAAGGACATCACATAGCCGGCGTCGGCGCAGACCTTGGCCATCTCCGCGTCGCCGGAGAAGGCGTGGAACACGACCCGCTCCGGCGCGCCTTCCTCCGCCAGGATGCGCAGTGTGTCCTCGTGCGCCTCGCGATCGTGGATCATCAGTGCCCGGCCGGTGTCCTTGGCGATCGCGATGTGCCGCCGGAAGCTCTCCTGCTGGGCCGCGTGCTGCTCCGGCGGGGTGCGGTAGTAGTCCAGGCCGGTCTCCCCGACCGCGACGACGCCGTCCGCGCGGGCAAGCGCGGTGAGTGCCTCGAACGTGGCCTCGTCGACTCCGGCCGCGGCCTCGTTCGGATGGATCGCGACGGCCGCGCGCACCTCGGGATGGGCGGCCGCGATCTCGGCCTGCCACCGGCTGGTCGGCAGGTCGATGCCGACGGTGACCATCCGGGTGATGCCGACCGCGAGTGCCGCGGCGATGGCCTCGTCGACCGACGCGTCCATCAGATCGAGATGGCAGTGCGCGTCGACCGCGGGCACGGCCAGCGGCTCAGGCGGCGGCGGAAGGTCGCCGACCCGGCCGGAGTTCCTCGCCACCAGGCCGCTCCTCACCGGTCGATTCACCCATCGAATCAGTCGTCGATGCCAGGGCGGACGTCACCACCCCCGGACCAGATCTTAGAGCCTTCTCCACCGTCGACTCGGACTCGCGGCATCCGGAGACCGTGGCCCGTGAGATCGAGAAGGCTATGCGGGCACCGCCGGCCCGGCGGTGCCCGCGGCCGTGCGATTCTGAAGGAGTGCTTGACCTCACGGGCTTTTTCCAATGACGACAACACTTCCCGTAGCGCTGGTCACGCCGCTGACCGGCCCTGACGCGGCCGGTGGCCTGGCAACGCTGCGGGGAATGACGCTCTGGGCACGTGACGAACGGCTACCACCGCCCTGGGATGAGATCGCCGTCACGGCCTACGACGCCTACCCTGACCCGGTCCGCGCGATGCGCTCGGCGGCGGCCGCCGAGCCGGCGGCGATCTTCGGCCCGGTCGGCTCCCGGGCAGCCGCGGCGGCGTTCGGCGCCACCGGCCGGCTCGTGTTCAACGCCGGCGCCGCGTCCACCCGCTTCGTCCGCCAGTCGTTCCCCCACGTGGTGAACGTCGCGGCACCGGCCTCAACCTGGCCACGCGGAGTGCTGGCGGCGATCCGCTCGGTCGACCGGCAGGCCCGCCGGGTCGCGCTGCTGGCCTCCGGCGAGATGGCCGTCGAGCTGACCTCGGTGTGCAAGGCCGCGGCACGCGCCCAGCGCTTCGAGGTCACCTCCAACGTCTTCCCCGCCGGGCGGGGCGCCACCGCCGCCCGGCCGCTGCCACCGGCGGACGTCCTCATCGTCCACGCGGGCGCCGAGGACGAGCTGGAGATCGCCAACGTCCTGCTGCGTCGCTCGTGGCGAGCCGCGGCGTTCTCCACCGCGGTGAGCGCCGAGGCGACCGCGACGCTGGGCGCGCTGCGGGAGGGCCTGCTGGCCCCGGCGAGCTGGGCCCCGGACGACATCGCCGAGGCCGGAACCGGGCCGACCGCGCGCCAGTTCTCCGCGGACTTCACCGCGCTGCATCACGCCGCTCCGACGGAGACCGCGGCCTGGGCGTACGTCGCCGGGCTCATTCTCGGCCGCTGCATCCGCCGCTGCGGCGGCGTCGGCGACACCGCGCTGCTCGCCGCCGCGCGCGGGCTGGACACGACGACCCTGCTGGGCCGTTTCCGGCTCGACGAGGCGACCGGGCTGCAGGTCGGTCACCAGGTGCCGATCGTCCAGTGGCAGTCCGGTGCGTCCTGGACGGTCTGGCCCCGGGACGCGGCCCGTGCGCCGTTCCATCATCCGCGCTGGAACGCACCACCCCCGGGTGGCCTCCCCGGCGGGCACGACACCCTGGGCGCACGGGGGGCGTCCGGCCCCGTGGGCGACACGGGCGGCGCGCCGGGGGCAGATGCGCCGGCCGGCGGGGTTCCTGAGCGGACACTTCCCCTGCCCACGCAGGGCACGCAGACCCGGCCGTTCGGCCTCGGCCGGCCGCGTCCCGGTCTGGGAACCGGTGGCTTCGGCACCACGCAGCGGCCGAGCTGAGAGAGGGGCCCGGATGTCGGTACCGCCCTCCCCGTCGGCACCGCCCGGCCCGCAGGTTCCACCCCAGGGCCAGGCCACCGAGGGCGCAGTTGCTCCCGGCCAGTCCGCCTCGGACCAGTCGGCCCCGGACCAGTCGGCCCCGGGCCGTTCCGCCCCGGGCCGTTCCGCTCCGGGCCGGGCTCGCGGGCGGCGTCGCGCCGCCACGATCGTCACGCTCGGGGTCGTCAGTCTGCTGTTCCTCGGCTCGACGGTCCGGCTGTTCGTCCTCCCCCGTCGCGACGATCCAGCCTCGGTCGATGCCATCGTCATGTTCGCCGGCAGCTCTGGCCGGTTCGAGTACGCGGTCAGCCTGGCCCGGGCCGGGTACGCGCCCACCCTCGCCGTCTCGGTGCCCACCGCGGAGGACCCCTGCCCGCCGCCGATCCCGAACGTCGAAGTCATCTGCTTCGCGCCGGATCCGCTCACCACCCAGGGCGAATCCCGCTGGACGGCCGACGCGGCCGCCCGGTACGGCTGGCGGTCGATCCTCGTGGTCACGTCGACGACCCAGGTGACCCGGGCACGGCTGCGGCTCGAGCGCTGCTATTCCGGGCAGATCCTCATGAGCCCGGTGTCGCCGCCCCACCTGATGTGGCCGTACATGATCGCCTACGAGTGGGCCGCGATGGTCAAGGCGCTGGTTCTGCAGCGCGACTGCTGACGCCGGAGCCGCCGGAGCCGCCGGCCCGCCGGCCCGCCCGCGCTGCGGGATGCCCTCAGCAGTCGCGCTGCCAGACGACGGCCTTGACGGTCGCCGCCACCTGGTAGGCGAAAAGGTACGGCCAGTCACGCAGCGGGGTCTCGACGACGTCCACGAGCACCTCGCCGTCGTAGCAGCGGCCGATGCGCAGCCGGGCCCGGCTGTCCTGGGAACGGTCGGTGACGAACAGGATCGAGTTCCAGCCGCGCTCCCGCGCCAGCCGGCCGGCTTCCTGAGCCTCACCCTGGGTCGTCCTGGGGTCGGGCCAGAAGCAGATGATCTCCAGCTCGCGCCCGATCCGAGCCGTGTCCGGGCACCGGTTGGTACCCGGCAGGGAGATGACGACAACCGGAGCGATTCCCGAGCGCGCGAGTTCGATCGTCCTGTCCAGGCGCTTCCCGGGGCCCCCGAGCATGAAGATCGCGTCCACCGGGCGGGGGTCGTCGATCTTCGGGAACACGATCATCCGCACCGTCGTCAGGACGAACAGGAGCGCGACACCGAGCACCCCGTAGCGAATCGCCAGCCGCCGCCGCGATCTTCGCTGCTGCTGTGCGTCCACGATCACCACCGTGACGTTAGACGCCGCCCAGGGCGCCCGAGCCACGGTGCGGAGTGCTCTCTTTCACGTCTGCCGACTGTTGCCACGCGCCGCCGCCGAACCCCCACGATCCGGGACGCCGCCAGCCGCGCCGCTGCCCGCGCCACCGTCGGCCCCGGCCACGCCGCTGCCCGCGCCGTCAGCGCCCGGCCGCGCCGTCAGCCGCGGAAGGCCGGGGACCACGCCTTGGCCACCAGGATGCGGGCCTTACCGGAGCCGTCGGCCGGCTCGACCCAGGTGTCGGTGATCGCGGCGTCGGCACCGTCGCGTGGAAGGCCATAGGCGATGGTCTCGTTGTCATACCAGGCGATCTGGTCGTCGACCGACCGGGTGTCGCTCAGGTGCGTCCGGCGCATCGTCCGCAGATCCAGCACGGTCGCGACCCATCGGACCGGCCCGTCACCGGCGACCCGTTCCTTGAAGGCCACCCGGGTGCCATCGGGCGACAGGGAGGGGCACTCCACGTTGGTGGTCAGGGTGTGCACCTCGCGGGCCCGCAACGACCCCCGCACCAGGTAGGTCGTCCCCTCCGTGGACAGCGTGGCATAGAACGTGTCGTCGTCCGCGGCGAAGGTCACTCCCCAGAAGTTCTGGTCCACCGGGTTGATGCGCCTGTCATCCCGGTAGATCGCGAACTGCTCGAGGTTGCCCAGCTCCTTGCGGTTCACCACGTCGTACAGCGTGGTGGCGGTGGAGAAGGCGGGGCCGGCGTACGAGTGACCGGTCTCGAACACGGTGACCGCGGCCAGCCGCGCGTCCGCCGACAGCCGGGCCCGGCTGGGCACGCCGGTCAGCCGGAAGGAGTGGAGCACGTGGAAGTCGGCGTCGAACAGGAAGGCCTGGTAGGTCGTGACGAAGCCCCGGTCCGAGCTCAGGCACAGGCCGATCTCACCGCGGACGTCGACGCGGTCGCAGGACAGCCGGGTCACGGCCGGCACCCCGCCAGGATCGTCCAGCGGAACCATCGACACCAGGCCGTAGGTACTGTCCCGCGCGGTGGACCGGAAGATCACACGGGGATCACCGCGCAGGTTGGACGGATCAAGCTCCGCGGCCGGGTTGCGCACCGCCTCCGCTCGGTCCGCCTTGAGATCGGCGTCCCGGCGCAGCACATGGACGATGTAGCCGGTGCCCACCAGCAGGCAGCCGATCAGGATGATCAGGAACGCCGCGACGGCCCCACGCGACCGCGACGACGGTGCGTCCGGCGCATCAGGCACGTCCGGTTCGTCCGGCTCGTCCGGCTCGTCCGACGGGTCGGCGCTGACCACCCCTGCGGCCTCCTTCTCACCCACGGCCTTCTCACCCACGGTGACCTCGCTCCTTCACCCGGTTCTGACTCTCGCAGGCCCGGCCGTGCGCCGGCCCCCACCCGCACCACGCAACGCCACAACGGCCAGCACGATCGCGATCAGGCCCGCCAGCACCGCCCAGCGAAAGGCCGTGTCCGGCCCACGCCACGTCCACAACGCACCAAAGGCGACGGAGCCTGCGAGCTGGGCGAGCGCGACCCCGGTCTGGACGAGCGCGAGCCCACCGGTGCGAAGCTCCGCGGGGATCAGCGCACTCGCCGCCGCGGCGAGGACACCGTCGGTCGCCGCGTAGTAGGCGCCCATCATGACCAGCACCGCGATCAGCCCGAGCATCCCCGGCTGGGCGAAACAGAGCACAAGGTAGACACCGCTGAGCGCGAGGTAGCCACCGACGAAGACCCTTCCCCGGCCCACAGCGTCGGCCAGCAGTCCCAGGGGAAGCGCCAGGACCAGGTAGACGCAGTAGACCCCGGCGGCCAGCAGCGGGAAGTAGGCCATGGCGAAATCGAGCCGCTGCTCCAGCCGAAGGTAGACGAACCCGTCGCCGATCGTGCACAGCGCCAGCCCGACTCCGACACAGGCCAGCCGCCGGTAGCCCGGGGCCCGCAGCAGCCCGAACGTCGCACCGGCCGACGGCGCCCGGCCGGCACCCCGTCCGGGCGCCGTCGGCCGGGCCGGGCGGGCGGACGGGCGGGCGGACGGCGGGCGGACGAGCAGGACGATCACGGCGACGCCGACCAGCCCGATGCACGCGCTGAGCACGAACACCAGGTCATAGGAACCCGGAGACACCGCGAGCAACGCGAACGCGACGAACGGCCCGAGCATCGCACCGACGGTGTCCATCGCGCGGTGCAGGCCGAAGGCGAACCCCAGTCTGGAAGCGGGGGCCGACAGCGACAGCATCGCGTCGCGGGGAGCGGTGCGCAGGCCCTTGCCGATCTGGTCCGCGGCCAACGCGCCGGACAGCGTCCCCGGGCTCACCCCGCCCGCCGCCAGGACGACCTTCGCGGCGGCCGACATCGCGTAGCCGGTCGCGGCGACATCGCGGTGCCGGTGGAACCGGTCGGAGACGAAACCGCTGACCAGCCGGCTGACCGCACTGGCTCCCTGGTAAAGGCCGTTGGCGAGGCCGTACTGAAACGGAGTGAAGCCCAGTCGCTCGACAAGGTAGAGCGGAAGAACGGCGGTGACCATCTCCGTGGACAGGTCGGTGAGAAGGCTGGTCAGCCCCAGGAGCACGACCGTCGGGCCGACTCCGCGCAGCCGGCCACGCCGCGCGGCGGCGGGTTCGCCATCCGTAGCCGGGTTGCGGATCGCAGGGGTGCCGCCGGGCTCCTCGTCGGCATCGGCGGCGACATCGTCGGCGTCCTTGCCTACCGGCGACGGCGAAACCGTGTACACAATGCTGCCCCCCTGCCCGGTGCACAGCTCGCTCCGACGAGCGCCCGGGCCACCCATTGCCACGCCGCCGGACACCCGCGCCAAGCCGGGCCGCCGCGCCACCATGGGGAGAAACGGATTGACCGGGTCAGGATTCCGTCCCCATCACGATCTTCGTGGACGAATGCTACAGTACCCCGGGATGGGGGGATGCCACATGGGGGGATGTGCAACGAGGCGCGGCGCCCTTCTGCGCCGCCGGCCGGTCGCGCATGGAAATGATTTTGCGCGGCACGGCGAGACCTGACGGGAGACCGTGGCCCACAACAGACCATTGGTCACCCTTTTTTAAATAGTTTCCATGCGAAACCGCATGTTTTCCACTCCCGTCCGTGAATGCTGTGGTGCCCACATGAGCGGTGAGCCTTTTTCGCCGTCGGCTTCGGACCTGCGCCGTGGCCGGCGGTTCACCCGTGAGACGGAAAAGGCTCAGTGACACCTGAATCCACGTGAAGGAGATTTTCTGTGCAACCGTTAGGGGTTGCCGTGATCGGCGCCGGCTACTGGGGCCCGAATCTGGTTCGCAACTTCGCGAGCTCGGGATCATGGCGTCTGCGCTGGGTCTGTGACTTCGACACCGATCGGGCCCGGGCGGTGGCCGGGCACCTCGGCGACGTGCGGGTGACCGCGGATCTCGGCGAGGTGCTGTCCGATCCGGAGGTCGCCGCGGTCGCCATCGCGACGCCGGCCGCCAGCCACACGGAGCTGACTCTCGCCGCCATTGACGCCGGGCGCCATGTCCTGGTCGAAAAGCCATTGGCGGCGACCGCCGCGGACGGCGCGAAACTCGTCGCGGCCGCGCAGGCCGCCGGGGTCGTGCTGATGTGCGACCACACGTACTGCTACACGCCGTCGGTCATGAGGATTCGGGAGCTCACCCACAGCGGCGAGATCGGCGACATCCAGTACATCGACTCGGTACGCATCAATCTCGGCCTCATTCAGCCGGACGTCGACGTGTTCTGGGATCTCGCACCGCACGACCTGTCCATCCTCGACTTCGTACTGCCGGCGGAATTCGCGCCGCTGTCCGTGACAGCCCTCGGCGCGGATCCCGTGAACGCCGGCCGCAGCTGCGTCGGGTATCTCACGATGCCTCTGCGGGGCGGCGGGATCGCGCACATCCACGTCAACTGGCTGAGCCCCACTAAGATCCGGAAAACCGTGGTCGGCGGCTCCCGCAAGATGATCGTGTGGGATGACCTGGAGCCGTCCCAGCGGCTCAGCATCTACGACAAGGGCGTCGAGATCAGCGAACGCCCGCTGGACGACCGGGCCCGCCGGCTCGTCTCCTACCGGGTCGGCGACATGGTGGCCCCCGCCCTCGCCGAGACGGAGGCACTGCGCGGTGTGGTCACCGAGTTCGCCGACGCGATCCGCGAGGGGCGCCCGGCGCGAACCGACGGCTCCTCGGGGCTCCGGGTCCTGAGAATGCTCGAAGCCGCCGCCGAAAGTGCCGCAAAGGGCGGCCAGGCGGTCCCGCTGCCAACCGAAGGGAAAGGTCTCCCCGCATGACCGAGATCGCCGGTCGTCGTGTTCTCATCACCGGCGGCGCCGGTCTCATCGGGTCACACATCACCGACCAGCTGATTCCGCACGAGCCCGCCGAGATTGTCCTCCTCGACAACTTCACCCGCGGCCGGCACGAGAACATCGCCGCTGCGCTGGAATCGGGCCTGGTCACCGTCATCGAAGGTGATGTGCGCGACGCCGACACCGTCGCCAAGGCCATGGCGGGGGTCGACCTCCTCTTTCACCAGGCCGCGATTCGCATCACCCAGTGCGCCCAGGAACCGCGGCTGGCCTACGACGTCCTCGCCACCGGAACCTTCAACGTCCTGGAGGCCGCGGTCGAGGCGGGTGTGAGCCGGGTGGTGGCTGCTTCCTCGGCCTCCATCTACGGGCTGGCCGAGCAGTTCCCCACCGCGGAGAACCACCACCCGTACGACAACCGCACCATCTACGGGGCGGCGAAGCTGTTCAACGAGTCCCTGCTGCGCAGCTTCAACGACATGTTCGGCCTCGACTACGTGGTCCTGCGCTATTTCAACGTCTACGGGCAGCGCATGGACGCCCACGGCGCCTACACCGAGGTCCTGATCCGCTGGATGGAGCGCATCGAGCGCGGTGAACGACCACTGATCTTCGGTGACGGCAGCCAGACGATGGACTTCGTCCACGCGGTCGACATCGCCCGGGCCAATATCGCCGCCGCCCGCTCCGACGTGTCGGACCAGGTGTACAACATCGCGAGCGGGCAGGAGACGAGCCTGCTGGAGCTCGCGCGTGCGCTCTGCGAGGCGATGGGCAGCGACCTCGAGCCCGAGTTCGGGCCGGAGCGCAAGACCAACCCGGTGCCCCGTCGCCTCGCCGACATCTCCCGGGCCCGGGACGACCTCGGCTTCGTCGCCTCCATCGGCCTGCAGGACGGCCTGCGTGAGCTGGTGAGCTGGTGGCGCGGGCTCGGCACCACCGCCAGCGGTACCACCACCAGCGGCAGCGCCGGCGACAGCACCGCCAACACCGCCACCGCGGGATCCGCCCGATGAGCCCGGATTCGGCGATACCGACCGCCGCCGCGCCAGCCAGACCAGCGGCGCCAGCCATGCTCCCGGTCATGCGGCCGTGGCTGGGTGAGGAGGAGGCCGAGGCCGCCGCCGCCGCGGTCCGTTCGGGCTGGGTGGCCCAGGGCCCGCGCGTCGCGGAGTTCGAGCGAGCGCTGGCCGCGCGTCTCGGCGCGGACGAGGCCGTCGTCGTCTCCAGCTGCACCACCGCCCTGCACCTGGCGATGGTGCTCACGGGTGCCGGGCCCGGCGACGACGTCGTCGTGCCGTCGCTGTCGTTCATCGCCACGGCCAATGTGGTCCGTTACGTGGGAGCCCGTCCGGTGTTCGCCGACGTGGATCCCATCACGCAGAACGTCACGGCGGCGACGGTCGAGGCGGCGCTGACCCCCGCGACCCGCGCGGTGATCGCTGTCGACCAGGGCGGCATGCCCCTGGACGTCGAACCGATCCGCGCCCTGTGCCTTCGCCGTGGTCTCGAGCTCGTGCAGGACTCGGCGTGCGCGATCGGCTCGACATACCTGGGCCGGCCCGTCGGCGGCGACGCCACACTTGCCGCGTACTCCTTCCACCCCCGCAAGCTGCTCACGACCGGGGAGGGTGGCGCGCTGGTCACCGACCGTCCCGAGTGGGCGGCACGGGCGCGGCGGCTGCGCGAGCACGGCATGACCGTGAGCGCCGCGGACCGGCACAGCAGCAGCCGCATCGTGATCGAGGACTACGCCGAGACCGGCTACAACTACCGGATGACCGACGTCCAGGCCGCGATCGGGCTCGTGCAGATGCGCCGCCTGGACGAGCTGATCGCACGGCGCCGGGAGCTGGCCGCCGACTACCAGCAGGCCCTCGCCGACGTGCCCGGCCTTCGGGTGTGCGCGGACCCGGCCTACGGCACGGCCAACTACCAGTCCTTCTGGGTCGAGCTGGCCGACGGCTTCCCCTGCACCCGCAACGGGCTGCTCGAGCATCTGCTGCGGGACGGAATCTCGGCCCGGCGGGGCATCATGGCCGCGCACCGGGAGCCGGCCTACGCCCAGCAGGGTGAGGTCGACCTTCCCGTGACGGAGCGGCTCACCGACCGGACGGTCATCCTGCCGCTCTTCCACGAGATGACCCAGGACGACGTGGCGAGGGTGGTGGCGTCCCTGCGCGCGGCGGCACACGGCTCCGCCGCGAGCCCGAGCAACGGCCAGGGCGATGACTGAAGCGACTGCGGCAGCCGTCCGGACGGCCATGACCGCCCGAACGGCCCGGACGGTTGGAAGGACGGCAGCCAGATGACCACGGTCGACAGAATTCCCTTCGTGGACCTCGCGGCCGCGCACCACGCGGTTGCGGACGAGGTCGCGGCGGGCTTCGCCCAGGTGCTCGCCACCACATCCTTCATCGGCGGCGCCCCGGTCACCGAGTTCGAGCGGGAGTTCGCCGCCTTCAGCGGTCGCCAGCACTGTGTCGGGGTCGGCAACGGCACCGACGCGATCGAGCTCGCGCTGCGCGCCCTCGGCGTCGGCACTCGCCCCGACGACGAGGTGATCCTGCCCGCGAACTCCTTCATCGCCACCGCTGAGGCGGTCTCGCGCGCCGGGGCCCGGCCGGTCCTGGTCGATGCCGACGAGACCTACCAGCTGGTGGACCCGGCCCGGGTCGCCGAGGCCATCACCGCCCGCACCCGCGCCGTGATTCCCGTCCACCTGTTCGGGCAGCTGGCCGCGCTGGAGCAGGTCCAGGAGGTCATCGGCGGGCGGGAGATCGCGATCGTCGAGGACGCGGCCCAGGCCCAGGGCGCCACCCGCGACGGCGCCGGCATCGGCTCCGCCGGGCCGGCCGCGACCAGCTTCTACCCGGGCAAGAACCTCGGTGCCTACGGGGACGCCGGCGCGGCCCTCACCGACGACGCCGACCTCGCCACGACCATGCGGGCGATCTCCTGCCACGGCAGCCTGACCAAGTACGAGCACACCCACCTTGGTTTCAACTCGCGCCTGGACACCCTGCAGGCCGTGGTCCTGCGGGCCAAGCTCCGCCGGCTCGCGGAGGCGAACGAGGCACGCCGCACCGCGGCGGCCCGCTACGACCTGCTGCTCTCGGACGCGGAGAAATCCCTCGGCATCGACCTCGGCCGGCCGCAGGTCGCGCCAGGAAACGTGCACGTCTGGCACCTGTACGTCATCCGGGTTCCGGAACGCGACCGCGTGCTGGGACGGCTGCAGGCCGCCGGGATCGGCGCCGGCGTCCACTACCCGCAGCCGATCCACCGCACCGTGCCCTTCGCCGACCATGCTCCCCGGCCGTGCCCGGTCACGGATCTGCTTGCGGGGCAGATCCTCTCCCTGCCGATCTATCCTGAGATCACTGACGCCCAGCAGCAGCGCGTCGTGGAAACCCTGATGAAGGCGTTGGTCGACAATGACAGCTGACGTGGCGGTTCACGGCGCGGTTGACGGTGTGGTTGGCAGCGCGGTTGACGGCGCGGCAACCACTGCCGGCGGGGTGCGGGCACCGTTCGTCCACCCGGCGGCGCTGTGCGAGAGCGACCAGGTCGGGCCCGGCACCCGGGTGTGGGCGTTCGCGCACGTCCTGCCGGGGGCGGTGATCGGCGCCGACTGCAACATCTGCGACCACGCGTTCGTCGAGTCCGAGGTGCGCCTCGGCGACCGGGTGACGGTCAAGAACAACGTGGCGCTGTTCAACGGCCTGACCGTCGAGAACGACGTGTTCCTCGGCCCGAACGCCGTCTTCACCAACGACTACAACCCGCGGGCCACCGTCAAGAAGACCAGCGACGACCTGCTCCCCACCGTCATCCGATCCGGGGCCACGATCGGGGCGAACGCCACCATCGTCTGCGGCGTCACCATCGGCGAGAACGCCTTCATCGGCGCTGGCACCGTGGTGATCCGGGACGTGCCTCCGGGTGCCATGGTCGTCGGCAACCCGGCCCGGCACATCGGCTGGATGTGTGCCTGCGGCGAGCGCCTGGGCGACGACCTGGCCTGCTCCTGCGGCACCCGCCACCGCATGGACTCCGCCAGCGGCGGCGTCGTCACGGATCATGCCTGATCCGTCCGACGAGAACAGCACGTCGGGTCCGCCGTCACCCCGCGGCCGTCGGCCTTCCGCGGAAGATCAGGAAAGAACAGTCACCCTCGCCTGGGATCCGGCCCAGCTCGACACCGCGGCGGGCCGGGAACCGGCGGAGGAGGACATCGAACGCACCGTCCTGGTGACCCGACCGGGACTCCCTCCCAACCGAGAGCCACCGCAGGAGGACATCGAACGCACCGTCCTGGTGACCCGACCGGGACTCCCTCCCAACCGAGAGCCACCGGAAGAGGACATCGAACGCACTGTCCTGGTGATCCGCCAGCCAGCGACGTCCGGGCCGAGCACCGGCCCGGACGCACTGCTGCAGGTGGGTCCCGGGGAACCCGCGGCGCATGGGCGCGGGAGGGACGCGTTGGTCCGGCAGGACGCCGAGCCAACGATGATGATCAATAATTTCGCTTCCCACCAGCGGTCGAGCACGGGCGCACTCGCCCTGCGGCCGGCGGATCTCGGCCCCGTCGTCAACCGGCGCCGGGCCGCCGAGACCCCGGACGCCGAGCTGAGCAGCAAGGTCCGCAAGGGCCTGGGCTGGAGCTTCCTCAACAACGTCATCTCCCGGGCCGGCGTGCTGATCATCGGGATCGCGCTGGCCCGGATGCTGGTACCCGAGCAGTTCGGCATCTTCACGATCGCACTGGCCTCGATGCAGCTGCTCATGAGCCTCAACGACGCCGGGATGACCACCGCCCTGATCCGCTGGGAAGGTGACATCCGCGAGGTCGAACGCACCGGCGTCACCTTGATCATGATTTTCAGCGCCGGCCTCTACTCGGTCTTCTTCGTGACCGCGCCCCTGATCGCCGAGCTGGCGAACATTCCCGACGCGTCCTGGGTTCTGCGCGCCCTCGCGCTGACGATTCTCATCGACGCCACCGCGGCGGTGCCGACCGCCCTGCTGACCCGTTCCTACGCGCAGGGCCGGCGCACCATCGCCGACACCGCGAACCTGCTCGCCTGGGCCGGGCTGTCCATCGGGCTCGTCGCGAGCGGGATGGGCGTCTGGGCGCTGGTGATCGGACGACTGAGCGGCAACCTGCTCGGCGCCGCCGTGATCTTCATACTCGCGCCGCGCCGGCCGGGCCCAGGGTTCCGCCGTGACATGGCCAGGCGGCTGGCGGCCGACGGCGTACCCCTGAGCGGCTCCGCCATCCTGACCGTCTGCATGCTGAACGTCGACACGATGATCGCCGCCCGCATACTGGGCCCGGTTCTGGTCAGCTTCTACGCGCAGGCCTTCAACCTCTCGAGCTGGCCGGTCAACATGTTCTCGTTCGCCGTCCGGCGGGTCAGCCTGGTCGGGTTCTCCCAGCTCGTCGCCGAGCCCTCCCGGCTGCGGTACGTCTACGCCCGGTCGCTGGCGTTGCTGGTCGCCGCCACCGTTCCGGTGTGCGTCCTGCTCGTCGTACTGGGAAAGGCGGCCATCGAGGCCGTCTACGGCGAGGAGTGGGTACCGGCGGCGGAGGCGCTGCGCCTGCTGGCGCTGCTGTCCATCATCCGGGTCGCCGTCGAGATCACCGACGACCTGCTGGTCGCCGTCGGCAAGGCCCGGACGATGGTGCGACTCCAGGTGATCTGGCTGGTCGCCCTGGTACCCGCGCTGTCCGTCGGTGCCCATCTGGACGGCGTGCGCGGGGTCGCCATCGGGCATCTCGGGGTCGCCGTGGTGATCGTGCTGCCGGTTTTCACCCTGGCGCTGCGCGGGCTCGGCTTTCGCCTGTCGAAGGTCGCCCGGCTCCTGGTCAGGCCGGTGCTCGGGGGTATCGCCTTCGCGGCCGTCGCCCAGCTCGGCCCGCTGGTGACGACCGTACCGGTGCTGCAGGTCCTGATCGGAGGGGCCGCGGGCACCCTGGTCTACCTGGCCATCGTCGCCCCGATGCGCGGGCTGATCCGGCAGGCCTCCGGCGGCTCCGCCGCGGGCGACTCCCACAGGTCCTGGTGAGCCGTCCGCGGGCCGGCCGGTGCTCCGCTAGCGCGGGCCGCCGGCCGGGGCGCCGCCAGCCGGGGTGGAGCGGTCCTGGGTGCCCCGGGCCACCGCCACGTCCGCCCAGCTCGACGGTGCGGGGCCGCCACGGAGCCGGCTGCGTACCGAGGGCGGTATCACTCGGCTGGCGGTGGCCCGCGGCGCGATCGCGGCCAGATCCCGCAGGATGTCCAGCCGGGCCGGGGGCCGGCTCACCGCCTCGCGCAGGAATCCGTCCAGGTTGCGCCCGCCGACCTCCAGCGAGTAGCGACGCAGGACGAGATCGCGGGCCCAGCCGCCGAGGCGCGCGCGCAGCTCGGCGTCGACCAGCAGGGTCTCCAGCTGCCCGGCGAGGTCGGACGGGGTGCCGTCGCCGACGCCGTAGTAGCCCCGCCAGAACAGCGGGGTCACGGTGTCCTCGCTGACCACGGTGGAGAACCCGCGCTCCCCCGTGAGCAGGACGGGCTTACCGAAGGCCAGGCCTCGCAGCGCGGAGCCGCCCATGCCGAGCACGATGTCGGCGGCGGCGTAGGCACCGCGCGGATCGAGCATCGGGCCCGGCACGGTGACGACCTCACGGCCCGCCGCCTCGTTCACGACGGCCGCACGGCGCCGCAGGTCATCCTCGGCGGTGCCCGAGCCGACGACGAGGAAGCGCACCGGGTACCGGGCCGCCAGCTCGCCGACGGCCTCGATGCCCCCGATCAGCCCTTCCAGCTTCAGCCAGCCGACCAGCCGGGAAACGGCGACGACGAGCAGCTCGTCGGCGCCGACACCGTGCTCCTTGCGGACGACGGTGCCGTCCACCGCGTCCGGGTCGTCCCGGCCGGTGTCCACCGGTGGCTCCAGCAGCAGCAGCCGGCGGTGCCCCAGCGAGCGGGCCACGTCGACCGTCTCCTCGGTCCCGAACGTCATCGGCACCGACTTCGGCAGGTGCGCGGACACCGAGAGGTTGTTCATGTCACTGCCGGCGAAGGGCACCCCCAGCGGCCCCAGCGCCCCCATCGAACCCAGCGCCAGCAGCGCGTTGACGCACTGCGGCCAGTCCCACGCGTGGACGACGTCGGGCCGCTGCTCCCGGACCACCCGGGCCAGCGCCGCGATCATCCGGGCCGACGGGGCCCCGAAGGCCGCGGGGGCCGGGAGCAGGCGGATCTTCCGTTCGTGCAGCAGTGCCGCCGCCGGCCCAGGAGTTCCGAAGAAGACCACCTCGTGGCCATGAGCGTCACGCAGCTGGGTGGCCAGGTCGATGGCGTTGGTCTGACTTCCGCCGATCTCCAGGTGGTGAGGGTAGACCAGGATCTTCACAGTGCTCTCCGCTCGGGTCAGGTCAGGAGCGGCACTAGGACAGGCTGGTGGTGAACACGACGTCAACCCAGTAGTTGCTCTTGCCCCCGTTACCGGTCGGGAAGCTCGAAGCGCCGTACTTGTACACGCCGTTGGGGCCGTCGACGCCGTTGCCGAGCGCGCGTACGGGCGCCCTGGTCGTCGTCGACTCGAAGTAGTTCGTCGTGTAGGAGTACCGGCCCGCCGAGGAGTTGTACGACGCGACGTAGGTGGTGCCCGCCGTCACCTGTATCGGGGTGCTGAGCGATACCTGCTGCCAGCCCGAGGCCGACTCGTTAGAGAAGGTCGCGGTCGCAAGAAGGTTACCGCTTGCATCCCACAGGTGACCGATGTGGGTACCTGTGTTGGCCGCGCCCTTGTAGAAGCGCAAACCAGTGATGTAGCCGTTCTGATCCGGGCGGAACTTGACCCCTACCTCGACCGCGGCGGTGTCAGAGGCGGCCGCGACCGCCGGGGTGGCCGTCGCGGGGAAGATCGAGCAGGGGCAGGTCACCACCGGGGTGAACTGCCACGAGGTCGCCGCCATCGTGTTGCCGGCCAGGTCCTTGGCCGAGACCGTCACCGTGTGCAGCTGCCCCGAGTACACCGCCCCGCTGGGCACCAGCGTCGCGGTCGAGGTCTCCCAGTTGTAGCTGACCGTCGCGGTGACAGTGTTGTTCGCCGCGTTCTTCAACGTCAGGCTGAGCGTCGACGGGTTGATCGGCTCGTCGAAGGTGACGGTGATCGGAGCCGACGCGTCGCTCGTCGCGCCGGGCGCCGGGTTGCGGTTCGCGATCTGCGGCGCGGTGGTGTCCGGTGACCCGCTCAGGACGAAGACCGCGTCCACCCAGTAGTTGGCGCTCAGGTAGGTGTTGGTCGGGAACGCCGTGCCGCCGTAGGAGTAGACACCGTTGGGGCCGTCGGCCCCGTTGGCCATCACCACCATCGGCGAGGCGCTCGCCGGCGGGTTGGTGAAGTAGTTGGCCGTGGCCGCGTAGTAGCCGGTGTTGGAGTGGTACGAGACGACATACGTCGTGCCCGGCGTGACCGCCACCGGGGAGGCGAAGGTGACGGTCTGCCAGCCGGAGGCGGTCTCGCCCGTGAAGACCGCGGTCGCCAGCCGGGTGCCCGTCGCCGACCAGAGGCTGCCCAGGTGGGTGCCGGTGTTGCCGGTGGACTTGTAGAACCGGACGCCGCTGATGTAGCCGGGCTGGTCCACCCGGAACTTCATGCCGACCTCGATGGCCTGCGAGTCACCCGCGATCTGGGCCGGAGTGGTGGAACCGAACATGGTGCAGGGGCAGGACGGCGGAGCCATCGTGAAGCTCCACGTCTGCGGCCCGTCCAGCGGGTTGTCGAACAGGTCCTTCGCGCCCGAGACCGTCGCCGTGTAGCTGGCGCTGGTGACGAGCGACGCGGTCGGGGTGAACTTCGCGGTCTGGGTCGGCGCGTCGTAGCTGACGGTGCCCGCGACGGTGTTGTTGGCGGCGTCCTTCACCACCATCGAGATGGTGCTCGGCTGCACGGCCTCGCTGAACGTCGCGGTGATCGGCGTACCCGCCGCGACGTTCGTCGCACCGGGCGCCGGGGTCACACCGGCCACCACGGGCGGCACCGAGTCGCTCGGGGCGGTGGTGTCGAAGACGACGTCCACCCAGTAGTTCGCCGCCTGGGCGGTGTTCGTGGGCAGGCCGCTCGCACCGTACTTGTACACACCGTTACCGCCGGCGTCGGTGTTCGACAGCGCCCGGATCGGGGCGGTGCCGGCACCGGTCGTCGCGAACGCCGCTGTCGTGTACGAGTAATGCCCGGCCGGTGCGTAGTAGGAGGCCGTGTAGGTCGTTCCGCTCGTGACGGCGATCGGCGGCCAGATCGAGGCCTGCTGCCAGCCGGTCGCCGACTCACCGGTGAAGGTCACCGAGGCCAGCTTGTTGCCCGCCGCGTCCCACAGCGATCCGACGTGGGTGCCCGTGTTGCCGGCTCCCTTGTAGAAGCGCAGCCCGTAGATCCAGCCGTCGCTCGTCGCCTGGAACTTCACCCCGAGCTCGATCGCGGCCTGGTCGGAGCTCGCCGGCACCGCCGGTGCGGCGGAGGCGTCCCAGATGGTGCAGGGGCAGGTGCGTGGGCCGGCCGTGGTGAACGACCACGACACCGGGTTCATGACGTTGCCCGCCGCGTCCGCGGCGCCCGACAAAACCGCGGTGTAGGTGCTGCCGCTGGCCAGGGTCGCGTTCGGGGTGAGGGTGAGCTTGCGGTCCTGCGCGTTGAAGGCGACCGTCGACGGAACCACGGCGTTGGCCGCGTCCCGGAGGACGAGCGAGGCGCTCCCGCTGGTGATGTCCTCAGAGAGTGTGGCGGTCACGGCGGTGGCCGGGTCCACGTTCGTGGCGGCGGAGGCCGGAGTGCGCGCCGTCACCGACGGTGGCGTGACATCCGCCGCCGAGGCGTCGGAGAAGATCGCGTCGACCCAGTAGTTCCAGGCGGAGTTGATCTGGCCGGACACCGCGGCGACCGACTGGTTCGGGAACTGCCCCGCCGCTCCGTAGCGATACACCCCGTTCGACGCGGTGGGACCGCCGGGCAGGGCCTTCAGCGGCACGCCCGTGGTGCCCGCGTTCGTGAAGACACCGGCATCGGCCGCGTAGTGGCCGGACGGAGCGTGGTACGCGATCACATAGGTGAGGTCCTTCGACACGCCCACGGCCTGTGGGAAGAGGACCGTCTGCCAGCCGCTCGCGGTCTCGTCGGCGAAGGTGCCGCTCGCCAGCAGGGTGCCGTCGGCCGTCCACAGGGTCGCCGTGTGGGTGCCGGTGTTGCCGGCGCCCTTGTAGAAGCGGGCGCCGGTGATCGAGCCGTCCATGGTCGACGTGAACTTCACGCCCAGGGTGATGGCCGAGCCGTCGCTCGTCGCCGGGTTCACCGGGACGGCGTCGGTCGGGAAGATCGTGCAGGGGCAGGACACCGTGGTCGCGACCTGGGCGACCGTGCCGATGTTGCCGCTGTCGTCCGAGGCGCGGACCTGGATGGCCACCGCCCCGACGCCGACGACCGTGCCGGTGTACGACCAGGACTCACGCCCCTTGGCGGGGTGCCACGTGGCACCGCCGTCCATGGACACCTCGACACCGCCGACAACACCGCCACCGGAGTCGGCGGCCGTCCCGGAGACGGTCACCGTGGCTCCGTTCGCGTGCGCGACGCCGCTGGTGGGTGAGGTGATGGTGACGGTCGGCCCGGTGTGGTCCGTCGACTTGGTCGCCGCCGTCAGCCCGCTGATCAGCGTGTCGGGCTGGGCGTCCATGTCGGCGAGCACGTTGACCGTGGCCTGCTGCATCCGCTGGTCGGGCGCGGTGTTGTTCGGGTTGGCCTGGTCCAGGCCCCAGGACCACTGGATGGTGCCGGCACCGAAGACCAGCGCGCCGCTCGCGGCGCGGTACATGGTCATCGCATGCGACGCCGACCCCGGCGAGACGACGTTGCCGTAGGCGTCCTTCACCACCGACGTCGCGTTCGCCACGTCCGAGTGGGCGACCTGGAACAGGCCGGCGGGCCGGTACCCGTTGTCGATGTCGGTGTCCCACTCGTAGGCGAGGGTGCTCGGCGCGAGGGTGGCCACCTGGCCTTCACCGAGCTCGTCGACACCGGTGTCGCGCCAGAACCGCATCTTGCCGTCGTCCGCCGGCACCTGGATGTCGTGGTAGTCGCTCTGGACGACCCAGTACGTGCCGGTCAGCGCGTTCTCGGGCTCACCGCCGTCCGACGGCGGGGAGAAACGGGTGTCACGCCAGGTGCCGGTCCACTCGCTGGACGGGTCGATCTTCGCGTTGTCCCGGGACTCCTTGTAGCAGACCATCGTCCGGTAGGCCTGGCCCGAACCGTCGATGCTCTGTTCCCAGCGGACCTTCCAGTAGACCTCGTTACCGGAGAAGAAGGCGAGGTTCACTCCCGCGTCGCGAGCCGCCTCGACGTTTTCCCGCTGTGCGCCCGACCAGTACTCGTCGTGCCCGGAGGAGATGAACGTCCTGTGGTTCTGCAGCAGCGCACCGGACTTGTCGGCGTCGATGCCACTCGTGTAGCTCAGGTCGTATCCGTTCGCCTCCAGGAACCGGATCATCGGGTATTCCGCGCTGAGCACCCAGTCCTGGAACTTGTTCTGCGGCGTGGCGAACGGCCGGTTGTAGCTGACCTTCTTCGCCTGGTGGCAGTCGTCGCCGAGCTCGTAGAGGCTGTACCCGCCGTAGCAGTTGTACGCCTGCCAGGTCGTGTCCGAGGCCTGCACCAGGACGTCGCTGTGGCTGGAGTCGTCCCGGACGACCCAGGTGATCTGGCCCTCGCCGCCGGTGTCCTCCCGGTGGAGGATCGCGAAGTAGATACCGGAGACAGCGGTCGAGGGCACCGCCCAGGACGCCGACTCGGCCCAGTTGCCGCAGTCCACCAAATGGGTGGTGTTGTCGGTGTAGCAGGCCGGCTGAGCCTGCGGCAGGGCGGCGCTCGGCGTGATCGTGTCGAGCTTGCGCGCACCGTTGCCCTGGTAATAACCCATCCGGTAGATGTCGATGCGGTACGCGGAGGCGTCGGTCTTCACCTTGAAGTGAATCGTCTCGCCCTTGTTGACGCTGATCTGCGTCCCGAAGCCCTGAATTGTCGGGTCGCCGGCCCCGGAAAGCTTCCACTCGGACGGCGCCGTGCCGGGCAGGCTGTTCTCACAGACAATCGGGTTCACGGGGGCGTCGCAGGGACCTGCGGTGGTGGCCTCGGCAGCCGGGAGCGTCTGGGCGCCCGGCATCACGGTGAAGCCGACCAGCGAGGCCGCCACCAGCAGGGCGAGAACCGCCACCCGACGGGGCGCCAGCTGCACCGCCGCCGCCAGGGCCATCACACCAGGCCGACGGCGCGGCGACGGACCGGTCGATCCACGGCACCACGAACTGGCAACGCGCCGACGAGACTGCATGACGATCTCCCACTTTTCCGGGACGGGTACCGCGCCCTTGCCCCGGCCGCCGGGTCAGGTCCGGCCTAGGCGACAGATTCGGGTTGGAGCCTTGTCGGATGCGGGTGGGAGGGGTCGTCGAAGCCGTCAGCCCCCGGCACGCGCACGTCGATCTCAGATCGTGGACGGTTCAGGGGAAGTCATGTAGGTGCGACACGGCGCCGGAACGCGCACAGCCGACCACTACGCGCGGACATCTGCCGCGACAGCTGGCTGACACTCATTCGGACCCCCCCGAGGCCACGCGGCACACCCCCCCTTTTGGGTGCCGCTGCGGCGATCCGACACGGTAGCGCACCAACCGTCGGCGAGCAAACCACCACATACCATCGCTCGAACGCAGTTCATCTGTTGTCGATTGTTGCCGATATTGGCCGGAAACGCAGCGAGGTGGGTGGCCCGAGCGCCACCCACCTCGCGATACCAGCCGGTCCGCCGCCACCGCATCAGTCGGTGACGGCGCAGTACTCAGGGAGTGACCGCCGCTCCCGTGTCAACCCAGACGTTGCCCGAGACCTGGTTCCCGTTGACGGACTCGAAGCCCGCGATCGTTCCGTAGGTTCCACACGTCGGGTGGTACCGCCGACCGAACGTGTTGTCGAGGATGCGGACGTTGCTGGCGAGCGGGAACGCCTTCTGCGCCCCGGAGCCCCCGTACACGCAGTAGGCCCCCTGGGTGTTGAAGAGGTTGTACCGGATCAGCACGTTCTGAATGGGCGCGAAGTCTCCGAACAGGCCGACCGAACCCGAGCACATGTCATTACCGTCCGGAACCGCGCATTCGATGTTGTTGCCGACGAGCGTGAAGTTCGAACCGCCGTTCGAGAGGAACCCGTCCATGTGGGACGAGTGGTTGGAGTACAGGTCGTGCACCCAGCTGTTCTCGACGACCGTGTTTCCGTCCGAATAGATACCCGCCCGGAAACCGTGGATGTCCGCGCGCCGGATGGTCATGTTCGAGTTGCCGACGCCGGTCCGGTCACAGGCCAGCCCGTCGCCGCTGACCTCGACGTCCTCGACCAGGGTCGGGCCGACCCTGTCCTCCACGTAGCCGGCGTCGATCGCGCCGCGGTCACCACAGCCATGCACCCGGACATTCCGAATGGTCACGTTCTTGGCCCGCACGGTGATGGTGCCGGTGATGTCCAGCCCACTGATCACGGTGTTGTCCTTGGTGACCGTGATGGATCCGGACGGGGTCAGGGCCACCCCCGGCTTGACCCCGGTGCTGTCCGGGCCAGGCCACGCGCTGGGCGGCGCGGAGACACCTGAGGTCTGCGGCGTGGCCTGCGGGACCGTCGCACCACCGCCCGCCGGCGTGGGCGCCTGACCGGTGGGTGTCGCCGACGCGGTGGTGGTCGCCCCCGGCGTGGCGCCGGCGGACGGGCCGGCGGACACGCCCGGTGACGCGGGCGCGGTCGCGTTCGGGCCCGGCGAGGGCGGCACGGTGACCGGGGCTCCCGCCCCCGAGGTAACCGGCTGGAACTCGACGTCCACGTAGTAGTTGCTGTCGCGCCAGGTCTCGTCGGGGAAGGCCGCGGCGCGGTAGGTGTACACCCCGGCGAGCGCGATGAGCGGCCCGACCTTGCGGACCTTTCCGGCGCCGAAGTAGTCGACCTGATCGACATAGCCGCCGGAATCGACCTGGTAGGCGGCGACGTAGGTCTGCCCGGCCTGCACGGCGACCGGACGCTCGAAGGCCCCGCGGCGCCAGCCGGCCTGGTCGCTGTTGGGAATCGTCAGCGTGCTGAGCTGCCGCCCGTCACCGGACCAGAGCGCACCCGTGTTCGGGCCGCCGCCCGCAGTCGGGCGGTAGACCCGCAGCGCGGAGATCCGCCCGGACACCTCTGGGCGGAACCGCAGCCCGAGCACCACCTGGCGGGTGTCGGGGCTGGTCTCGACCGTCAGCGCCCCACGCCCGTTCCACAGGCTGACCGGACCGGACGAACCCCTGCCCGACCGGCCGGCCTCCGCCACGGTCAGGTTGTCCGACGCCGTCCGCAGCCCTACCACCAGGCCGACGAGACCGCCCGCCAGGGCCACGACCAGCATGATCGACAAGCGACGGCTCGGCCTGCGGGCCGGGCGCGGCTGAGCGGCGCCCCGCTGCCTTCGTCGGCGCCCGCCTCTGCCTGGTGGCCGCGCGCCGCCCTGCCGGCCGGAGGCGGTCGATGCGGGGCCGGCGGGTTCAAGGTCGGCGGGATCGAAGTCGGCGGGATCGAAGTCGGCCGGATCGGGACCAGCCAGGTCGGCGCCCGTGAGATCGTGCTCCGCCAGGTCATGGTCCGCCAGGTCATAGCCGGCCGGATCGAAACCGGCCGCCTCATAGTCGGCCAGCTCATAGCCATCCGGATAGAAACCGGCCACGTCAGCGCCCGCCAGACCGTGATCCGCAAGCTCATGACCGGCCGTACCGAAACCAGTCGGATCGAAACCCGCCAGATCAGCACCTGCCAGATCATGACCAGCCGTGCCGAAAGCAGCCATCTCAGCGCCCGTCAGGTCGGCGCCCGCCAGATCATGACCAGCCGTACCGAAGCCCGCCACACCGGCACCCGTCAGATCATGACCAGCCGGATTGAATCCGGCCAGGTCAGCGCCGGTCGCGGTGCCGTCTGGCACCGGTATGCCGGTGACCGGACCGGCCTCCGCCCGGTCGGCCATCTCTGCTGAAACGTGAAATTCGCTCCACGTATTACTCGCGGTCATTGCGTGCCTCCCGGTCGGTCCCCCCCGGAGATGGACACGGAACCGTCAGGTCGTGTGACCCGGATCGCTGCGGCGAAATCAGCGGCCCGACGAGCCCAACTGTGGCTTTCCGCGAACGCGCGACGAGCGGCGGCCAGCTGGCCGGACCGCTCGCGTTGCAGCTCGGCGGCTACAGCTGCCTCGAACTCTGGCGGAGTGGTAGCAGTGACTATCAACGATGAATCCAACCAACGGGTAGCCGGCAGATCCGTCGACACAGCCGCCCGCCCCGCTGCGAGGTACTCGAGGGTCTTCAGTGGAAAACTACCACGGTTGAAGGCGGTGTCGACATAGGGCACGAGGCCGACGTCGATGGCCTTCAGATAGCTCGGGAGCGACTCGGCGGGCTTCCGCCCCACCGATACGACGTTCTTGCGGCCGAGCAGCGCCCGCATCCGATCCGGCTCGAACGTTGGATCGATCGGGCCGACCAGAAGCAGCGAATGACCGGCCTCGGCAACCGCTTCCAGCAGACCGAGATCTATTCGCGCATTGATATGCCCGACCAGACCGGCAACCGGGCCGGGAAGGTCCACGTCTTCCGGATCCGCCGCGGTCTCCACGCCGGCGAACGCCTCGGGATCGCAGCCATACGGAATGAGGATCGGGCTCGCACCCAATGCGGCCAGTTTGTCATGAACAACGGGACTCGCGGTAATAACCACATCCGCCTTCGCCGCCACCCGCACCTCGGCGACCTGCACCCGCACCGGGTCGAGCCCGAGCAACGCCGCACCGCCGGCGTAGTCGTCCTGTGCCCAGTAGACGCGCAGCCGTTCCCGGGCTGCCCCGAAGGCCGGGAGCAGCACGTCCGCCTCCACCAGCGCCGCGACGGGTACGCCGAGGTCACGAACGGCGCGTCTGATCTGGCGCCGGACGATCTCCGAGTTCGCCGTGGCGACTCCGCGCCGGCGCAGCCCGGGCAGCACCACCGGCGCCAGCTGTGCCAGGTTGTCCGCCACCATGCGTACCCTGGGCGAGGCAGGGGCGGCGATGTCCGCCCGGCGCCGCGGCGTCGCCGGTGAGATCGGCGGGTCCACATACAGAACAGGTACGTGGCGGGCCAGCTGTTCCGCGAGTGAGCGGTCGTGTAGTTTGACGCCATCCCAGCGGTTGGTCGCACACACGGTGACGCATTGACGCCACTGAGCAGCCCCTGCCAGGTCGGGCGCACGCACAGCGCGGCTCATCGGTCCCCCCTCCGATTGCGCATCCACGCCAATGAATGCGTGGCCGATGGTAACCGACCGCTATCCCGTCAGGGAGCACCGGCCGTGCGGCCTCCTGAGTACCTGCCCTATGGTGGTAGCCGAACAGATGACGCCGGCCCGTCACCTTCACGGACTGGATCTCCGCAGCAGGGGGCGAGATCCACTCTGCCATGCGAAGCTCGCGGGAACGGATACTTCCGCCTGACGCCGCCGGACCGGCGAGGGCGCCTTGGGGGGACGGAATGGGGCGGGCCCGGGTTGCGCTGGCCGCCGTGCTGGCGGTGGGGGCGGTGCTGGGTGCCGTCACGTTATTCATGCGTCCGGCACCCCAGTCGGCGAGCGTGGCCGTCGTGCTCCGTGTGGACAAGGGCCGCGACGACGCGCTGAACGCCCAGTTCGCGGGCGAGCTGCTGATCTATTACGCCCGTTCGGAGCTCTCCCGGCCCGGAGCGCTCGGCCCCGAGCAGGTCACCGACTTTCAGCTCGCCTTCTCCCGCAACAGCACCGAGCCGTTCGCGGACATCGTCGGCCGCAGCACGATCATCAACATTGTCTCCGCGGACAGCGACGGCGCGGTGGCCCGTGACACGGTCAACGCGGTCGTCAGCCAGCTGTCGAAGCGGCTCGAGATCTGGCAGGACGGAATTCCCGACGCCAAGCGCATCGTCCTGGTGCCGCTGCCGCGAGCCGGCAAGGATTCCAGTGGCCCGGCAGGCCCGGCGTCCTATGCCGGCGGCAGTCGCCCGCGGGCAGCCCTGGGAGTTCTCCTCGTCTCCGTTCTCGTCACCGCGGCCGTGGGCACCAGCCTCCTGCGAGCGCGGCCGCGATGAGCGCTCCCCCGCGGCAAGCACCAGCTCAAACCACATCTTTGCCGTTGCTGCGACCATGGGAACGGCAAAGGTTGCACCCGAGGCCGTCGGTGACGGCGCCTACCCGTCCACAGCTTCCGCCGCGTTCAGGAAGTCAGGTCTTCCGGATCGGCACCGGGGGGAACACGTAATGCAACTGAACGGACCGCTCACGATTCTGCTCCGGCGGTGGCGACTCACCGCCGCCGGAGTTGCTCTGACCGTGGTCGCCGCGATCGGCGCCTTCGTGATGACCCCCGTCAGCTATCAGGGATCGTCCCAGGTCTTCCTTCTGCCGTCGGCCGTCTCCGCGGAGACCGGCAAGGTTGACAATCCGTATCTGGGATTCGGGCAGTCGTTGCGCATTACGGCGGAGGTGATCAGCCGCCTGACCAGCACCGCCGAAGCCGTTGACGAAGCCGTGAAGCACGGGGCCACCGCGGGGTACATGATCGGTATTCCCACCGACGCCGCCGGCCCGGTACTCAACGTGCAGGCCGAGGGACCTGACCGGGCCGCGGTCGTGACCACCGTCAACTACGTCGTCACCAAGCTCGGCGAGGTGCTGGACCAGGAGCAGGAGAAGGGCGGCGCGCCCCGGTCGTCGTGGTTCGTCCTGAACAAGATCACCGAGGAGCCGGTGGTCACGGTCGCCAAGAAGGCCCGCTACACGCAGGCGGCGATGGCTTTCGCGGTCTGCTGCCTGCTCACCTTCCTGGGCGTTCTGCTGTTCGACCGGTTGCGTTCGCCGCGGCCTGCCGGTGACGGCGGTGCCCCGATGTCACCCACCGGGCCGTCCGCGCCGACCGACAATGACGGCTACGGGGAGATCGGGCGCCCCCGGCGCCCGGCCGCGGGGCCGCAGGAACACCGCGAGCGCCAGCGGTACGACGAGCCGAGCACCTTCGACGGGGCACCGCAGGGTCGCTCGGACCACGACACCGAACGCACCTACCGCATTCCGCTGCGGCGTCCCATGTCACTGGACGACGACCCGCAGTCGGGCTACGACCGCCGACCGCTTGGCAGCGACCGAAAGTCATGATCAGCGGAACGTCGCGGTCCGCTACCAACCCCCCGGCCACCACATCTCGCGCCAGCGGCCCCGGCGCGGCCCTGGCTCCGGCCCCGTCCACCCCTTTGGCCGCGCCCCCGGCGTCGGCCGCGGCGTCGGTCCCGTCGTGGCTCCGGTCGACCTCGCACCTGGACACGGTCAGCCTGCTCACGCTCTTCCTGTTCCTGCTGCTGGGCCTGTCCGCGCAGTTGGTGATCGGTTCGCTCGGTTCGGCCGCGACACCGGCCAACCTGATCGGTCTCGCCGGCCTGCTGTGCTGGCTCGGCGGGCGGCTGCATCCGGCTCTGGGCCTGGACCAGGCGGCGAACCCGGTGCGCGTCGCCGCGTTGATGTTCATGGTCGTGGTCCTGCTCAGTTACACCGCGTCCAATGGCCGGGTCACGTCCGCGGTCGAGATCCGCGCGGCTGACCGGGGCCTCATCGCGACCCTGTGCTGGCTGGGGATCATGCTGATCGCCTGCGACGGGGTGAGCAGCCTCGATCGGATGGAGACCCTGCTGCGGCGCCTGGCCATCGGCGGCGGGCTGCTCGGCCTGCTGGGGCTGGTGCAGTTCTACACCGGGTTCAATCCGCTCGCCGCGGTCAAGCCGCCCGGCCTGCAGCCGATCGCGGCGTTCGACGAGCTGAGCACCCGGTCGGACTTCGTCCGGATCAAGGCGACCGCGAGCCACCCGATCGAGGCCGGCGTCGTGTTCGCCGCGATCCTGCCGTTCGCCCTCCACTTCGCCCTGCAGCCCGCTGCCACCCGCCTGCGTGGTCGGCTCCGCTGGGTGGGCGTGGTCATGCTCCTGGTCGCGCTGCCGATGACCCTGTCCCGCGGCGGCCTGCTCGCCGCCACGGTCACCTTCATCGTCCTGTTCACCGGCTGGCCGTCCCGGATCCGCGTGCGGGCACTGATCATCACGCCGGTCTTCCTGGTCATCATGCGACTGGCCGTGCCCGGCCTGCTCGGCACCGTGCGCAGCATGTTCGCCGGCATCTCCGAGGATCCGAGCACCTCGGGCCGGACCAGTGACTACGCGACGGTCGGCCACTACTTCGACCAGTCCCCGCTGTTCGGCCGAGGATTCCGCACGTTTCTGCCGAACATCTACCGCACCCTGGACAACCAGTACCTGGGCAGCCTGGTGGAGATCGGCGCGGTCGGCATGGTCGTGCTCATCCTGCTGTTCGGAATCCCGCTGGCCTGCGCGGTGATCGCCCTGCGCCGCGCCCCCGACCAGCGGACGAAGGACCTCATCCGGGCGCTGGCCGCCAGCGTGTTCGCGGTGATGCTCAGCTACGCCACCTTCGACGCGCTGAGCTTCTCACTGATCGCCAGCCTGACCTTTCTTCTGCTCGGTTGTTGCGGCGCCGCCTGGCGGCTCACCCGGCAGCCGGCCCCCCGCGAGAGGAACAACGCCCGATGACCGCACCGGGACCGGCCGCCCGAGCCCGTCAGGTGGCCAGGGACATGGTCCGCGACGTCGTCCTGAACGGCGCGCTCGCCGCCCCGGTGACCCCGCGCCCGTTGCGCGCACAGCTGCTGCACCGCACCGGCATGCGGGTGACCGGAGCCGCGATCTCCCCCGGCTGCTGGTTCGGCGGCCGGAACGTCTCGATCGGGCCCCGGACGTACGTCAACCGCGGCTGTTTCTTCGACTCGTTCGCGGACATCACGGTCGGTGCCGACTGCCATCTCGGCATGCAGGTGCTCCTGTGCACCAGCACCCACGAACCCGGTACCGGACGGTCACGCGCGGGGGCGCTGGCCGGGCGCCCGATCGTGATCGGCGACGGCTGCTGGCTCGGCGCCCGTGTGACGATCATGCCGGGTGTCACGGTGGGAGACGGATGCGTCATCGCCGCGGGTGCCGTCGTGACCGCGGACTGCGAGGCTGACGGGCTCTACGCCGGGATTCCGGCCCGCCGGGTCCGGGATCTGCCGCCGCGCGCCACGAGCTGACCTGACAAGCCACGAGCTGACCTGGCTGGACGAACGACGAGCCGACCGGACGAACGACGAGCCTCGGGCCGGCAGACAGTTCAGGCGACCCGGTGCGGAACGGGCTGCCCGCCGCCGGCCCGGCCGCGCAGCGCACGAACGTCAGCCCAGGAGCGGGCGCGCAGGAACGGCGCCTCGAACAGCTTGAAGAACCCATAGGACACGACCAGGACCGTCGGAATCGTCAGGGCCATGATGACGGCCAGCGCCGCCATTCCCGAGGCCAGGTCCTGAACCAGGTGGAACCAGAGGGTTTCCAGAATCAGCACGTGGATCAGGTAGATGGAGAAGGCGAACATGCCGAGGGTGGTGAGCGGGCGGGCCGCCAGCACCCCACGCAGCCGGGATGTCGGCGCGGCGGCGAGGCCACGGAAGGCCACAGCCGTGACGACGCCCACGAGGACGTCGACCCAGAAGTAGTTGTTCACGATGTCCTCGGACCCGACGACCGTGAAGCCCGCCACGCAGGCGGCGATCAGCAGGCCGGCGAGCCCGAGCAGAGGTACCCGGCGTCCCGCGATCCGCGGTGCCCGCGCGGAGTCGGCCGCGAGCACGCCGAGCGCGAAGCAGGCCAGCATCTGCGGGCTGAGCTGCCCGTACTTTGTGGCGAGCATCGGGGTGTGCGCAAGGGCGACCTTCAGGCCACACACGACGACGACGGTGACGCCCGCCATGGCCACCGGGCCCAGCCGTCGGCGGAGCAGCAACAGCAGCGGAAACAGAAAATAGATCCAGACCTCGACCGCGATCGACCAGAACGTGCCGTTCGGCCGCTCGGTGTCCACCACGATCTGCAGCATCGAGAAGTGCACGAAGAACGCGCGGATTCCGGCGCCGGTGCCGCTGACGCTGTGGGTGACCCAGATCGCGACGGGCACGGAGATCGCCAGTGCGGCCCAGTAGGGCGGGAGGATCCGCCAGGCCCGGCGCCGGGCGAAGGTGCGCCAGCCGCCCTTGAGCCGGTGGCCGTTGGCCGCCGGTGCGAGAGCGAGCGAGTAGCCCGATAGCACGATGAAGACCACCACCGCCAGGTGGCCGTAGAGAAGCCACCCGACATACCACGGGCCGCTGTTTCGCGGGAATCCCGGAAAGACAATCAGCCAGCAGTGATGGAGAACCACGAACATCGCCGCCAGACCGCGCACTCCGTCCAGCCACGCGGTGGCTCCATGTATCTTCTCGGGTGCCTTTCCGGCTGCCGGACGGGCCTGATCCGCATCCACAACCGCACGGGTGGCGCGGGCGAACCGCGGAATCGTCACCGTCCGTTCGGCGGCCTCCGAGCCCGGGAGGGCTCGTCTGGGCACCCACACCGTGGCCTGGTCGACGGAAGCGGGGCCGGCCCCGAGATCGGGCACTGCGGCGGGTGACTCGAAGCCTTCCCGATGGGTCGTCATCGCGCCACTACCGTCCCCCCGCTGCCATCACTTGTGATCATGCCCGGCTGCTGTTGTCCCGCAGCCAGACAGGGGTGCCGCCGCGGCGGGCCCGCGCCTGGCCCCACAGACGCCCGCCCAGCGTGATGGCGACGAAGGCGGCGATCGCCGGTGCCTGGGCCGGCTCCCGCCGGAGGATCCCGGCGACCGCCCGGGCGCTGGCGGTGCTCTCCTCGCGGGCGCGCGAACCGGACTGCTCCGCGTTGCCCATGGAGGCCCGGGCACGGCGGCGTAGCAGGTCAGCGACCTTACGCGGAGGATGGACCATCGACCGTGCCGAGCGCACGACCGTGCGTTCGGACGGCCCGAAGGCGCGATGCAGGTAGAGATCGTCGTTGACGACGTCGGGCAGTGCGGCGATGCGCTGGTGGCCTCGTTCGCTCACCGCGACCACCCCGCGGCCGATCAGCCCGTTCGACACCACCGGCAGCTGCGACCACACCGAGTAGTAGGCACGCACCAGCCAGGGCGAGCCAGCGAGGTCCAGGACCCGTTCCGGCCCGGCCGCCAGGTAGCCGCCGCCGTCGACGGCCTCGGCCAACGCCAGCAGCCCGGCCCGGTCGATCTCCACATCCGCGTCCACATAGATCCGCGGGAAGACGTCCGTGACGGCGTTCCCCATCCGCAGGGCATTGATCTTCGATGGGATGTCGGTGGACAGCACGCGTACGCCCGGCCCGAACGAGGAGGCGACCTCGGCGGTGCGGTCCTTGCACCCGTTGCAGACCACGACCACATCGAAGACGGCGCCCGTGTCGTCCGGGCCAGAGCTGACGATCCTCGACAGGAGTCGGCCGATCACCCGTTCCTCGTTGTGGGCTGGTACCACCACGCTCGCCGACACCCGTCCGGTGCCCGTTCGTGGCTCACTCATGCCCCGCCCCCCGGCGCTGCCGATCCAGTCCGATCCGATCCGATTCGATCCGGTCGGCGGAAGAAGACCTCATGCCAGACCTCGAGACACAGCAATGTCCAGATCCTGATCTCTTCGTTGCGCCGGCCCTGCTGGTGCGTGGCGAGCAGCTGCCGCACGGGTGCCGTGCCGAGAAGGCCACCGACGAAGGACCCGTTGCTGGTCAGCATGTCCGCGGCGAGGTCGGAGAGATCGCCACGGAACCAGTCGGCCAACGGGACCCGGAAGCCGACCTTGGGCCGGTCCACGATCAGCGTCGGCAGGTAGCGGCGCGCCACTTCCTTGAGCACCCACTTGCCGCGGCCGTCCCGCACCTTCACCGACGAGGGAAGCCGAAATGCCAGCTCGACGAGCTCGTGGTCCAACAGGGGCGGTCGCATCTCGACCGAGGCGGCCATCGTCATCCGGTCGCCGCGCTCGAGCAGGTTGTCGGGCAGCCAGCCGAGCAGGTCCGCCTCGAGCATGCCTCGCAGCGGGTCGTTGCCGGTAGCCGGTAACAGCCGGCCCGGCTCCCCACGGGCGATGCCGAGCAGCCGGTTGCGCTCCCGTTCGGTGAAGGGCGCGAACCAGCCGTCACGACGGGCCCGCTCGTCCCTCTCCCCCAACGCCCGCAGCGCGATGCGCAGCCGGTTGGCGCTCGCCGGAAGCGACCGCTGGACTCCGTCGAACAGTGGCCCGCGCAGGCCGGAGGGAACGATCCCGATCCGGGATGTCAGCGCGGCCAGCCGGTACTTCGGATAGCCGCCGAACAGTTCGTCCGCGCCCTCGCCGGACAGCACCACCCGCACATGCTCCCTGGCGAGCTGGGCGAGCCGGTGCACGGCGATGTCCGCCGGCTCCGACACCGGAGCGTCCCGGTGCCAGGTCAGGGTCGACCACAGGTCGGCGAAGTCACTCGGCTTCACCACGATCTCGTGATGGCGGGTGGCGAACTGCTCGCTGACCAGGCGAGCCATCGGCCGCTCGTCGTGCTGGCCGGGCCCGAAGCCCACGGAGAAGGTGTGGACCGGCTCGTCGGTCCGCTGGCTCATCAGCGCCGTCACCAGGCTGGAGTCGACACCGCCGGACAGGTAGGCACCTACCGGGGTGTCCGCGACAGTCGCCCGTTCCACGGCCCGCCGCAGGGCGGCGTCGACCAGGTCGACCGCCTGCCGGGGGTCCACGGGCAGTTCCTCCGTGGCCAGGGGCGGCGACCAGTAACGCCTGATCGTGGAACGGCCATCCCGGGCCACGCTGAGCGCGTGGCCGGGCAGCAGCTTGCGGACCCCCTCGAACAGGGTCGCCGGCGCCGGGACGGACCGGCCCGCCAGGTAGTCGGCGACCGAGGCATGGTCCACGGCTGGCGGCTTCGGCAGCGCCGGCAGGATCGCCTTGATCTCAGAGGCGAACACCAGCTGCGAGTCGTCCAGGCAGTAGTAGAGCGGTAGCACGCCCACCCGGTCCCGGACGAGGGTCAGGCCACCGCTGTCCGCGTCATGGACGGCGAACGCGAACTGGCCGACGAGACGGCTCAGCCCGTCGATGCCCTTCTCCGCGAACATGGCGAGCGCGACCTCGGTGTCGCCACCGGTCTGGAACGGATAGGACATCTGCTCGCGCAGCTGCCGGTAGTTGAAGATCTCGCCGTTGAAGCAGATGTGGTGCCGGCCGCCGGCCGAGGCCATCGGCTGCGCGCTGCCGCCGAGATCGATGATCGACAGGCGGCGATGCCCGAAGCCCACCGGCCCCTGCGCCCAGAAGCCCTCGGCATCGGGGCCACGATGAGCCAATAACCCGGTCATCGTCGACAACATCGCCGGATCAACCGGCTGGCCGTCGAAACGGGCGATACCCGCGATGCCGCACATCAGCCGGCCCGGTGCGGCTTACCGCCGGCGATCGCCCGCCGGCCCGCCCGCCCGGCGTGGCCGAGCGCCGAGGTCTCTCTGGCAATCCTGTCGATGAGCTCGAGAAGCTCCTCGGTGCGGGCGTCCCAGGAGTCGCGCTCGACATGGCGGCGCCGGCCGGCCGGGTCGCCGGGCCCACCGTCGGCGATGGTGTCCCGGATGAGCTGGACGAAGTCCTCCGGACTCCCCGCCACCCGCACCACATCGCGGTCACTGGCGATCTGCGGGTAGTCCGTGGTCACGACGGGCAGCCCCAGAGCCAGATATTCCTTCAGCTTGATGGGGTTGCAGAACCGGATCCACTCGTTGCGCAGCCATGGCATGATCGCCACGTCGAACGCGGCACCGTAGGCCGGGATCTGCTCGTAGGGGCGGAATCCGAGCCAGTGCACGTTCGAGTAGGCCTCGAAGCGGCGCATCGAACAGGTCGCGTCACCGATGAGGACCAGGCTCGCGCTCGGGATCTGGGCCGCGACCTGTTCCAGCAGGTCGAAATCGACCGTGTAGTCGTCGAGCCCGCCGAAGAAACCGATCCGCGGCCCCGGGATGCGGGCGATGTCGGCGGGGGCCGGACCGGCCGTTGCCGCGTTGAAGTGGCCCAGGTCGACGCCGTGCCCGAGAAAGTGCGCCCGGTCCGCCACCGCCGCGCCGTCCCGGCTCATGAGCTCGTGACTGACGTAGAGAACCCGATCGCTGTGCCGCAGCAGCTCGTCCTCCAGCGCGGCCACCACCGCGCCGTTGCTCTCGGTGAATTCGGAGTGCTTGTCGGACCGGTTGTAAAGGAGGCCCGACCGCGCGAGCGGGCGAACCGTGTCCCAGGCCGTGGGCATCGTCACGAAATAGGCGGGCGCACCCAGCCCCAGGCGCTTCGCCACCCGGGCCACCTGAAAACGCACCAGCCAGGCGTTCACCACACGACCCGCGCGGCTGCCGTACAGGGGCAGGAGGACCGGCGAGAGGACATGGAAGTCCGGAAGGTCCGCACGCGGTGTTCTGACCCCGCGCGAAATACTCTTCGCCTTCCGCGCTATCCGCCGCAGCGGCTGGGTGCTCCGGCCCGGCAAGGGCATCCGCACCGCCAGGCTGTTGACGAACAGCACCGGCCGGTGTGCGGCTATCCGGGTCATGAGCTGGAAATCCGAGTGGGCCCGGTTGTGATACCACCAGTCCTGGCCGGAGAAGCACACGATCGGCGGCGCACCGGCGACGTCGGCGGGCAGCGCGTGCGTCGCCGACACGGCCCGGGTCGGCGCGCCGGAGACCCCGGGAGAGCCGGCGGAACGGACCGGGAGCGGAATCACGGCCGGGATCCGGTTCGCGAGGCGCGACCCTCGGGCACCAGCTCGCCCACCACGACCACCACGACCACCACGACCGCCGCGGCTGCGGCGGCTTCCGGTGGCCGCCGCCCCCGGCTGCCTGCCGCCCGCGCGTTCCACCAGCCGCGGCTGGCTCGCCGTCAGCAGCCCTTTCACCGCTGCCTTGCTGATGGCCCGGCCGGACGCGGCCCGGAGAAGCTCGCCCGTGAGAACCGCCGCGGTGAACGCGGCACTCGCCGCGAGGCCGTGCCGGGACCTGAACAGCCGCAACCGGTTGGCTGTGAGCAATGTCCACAGCGCGGGCGAGGTGCCCGACTCCCCGCCGAGATGCACGCCCACCGCGGCCGGCGCGAGGCGCAGCCGGAAACCGGCCTCCCGAACCCGCAGGAGGAAATCGGTCTCCTCGGAGTAAAGAAAGTACGCCTCGTCCCAGTCCCCGACGGCTTCCAGGCATTGCCGCGAGACCAGCAGCGCGGCACCGGTGGCCCAGTCCGCCTCGCTCGGCGCCTCATAGGCCCCCGGCGCGACAACCACCTCACCCAGCGCCGGCCACCGGCCGGCACGGCCACCGAACAACGCCTCGCCCCAGGCCCGGCCGACGGAGGGCTCCCTGCGCAACGAGAACGCGAGCGTGCCGTCGGCCCCGAGCAGTCTGGGCGCGACGACGCCCGTACCGGGTCGCTCCAGCAGTTCCAGCATCGCGGGCACGGCCCCTGGACGGAGCCTGATGTCGGGATTCAGGACGAGCACCGCGGAGGCCGGCGAGGAGGCCGCCCGGATCCCCCGGTTGATCGCCGCCGCATAGCCGACGTTCCCCCCGGTGGGGACGATCCTGATGCCATCGCCGGCCGCCCGGGCAACCTCAAGCGTCGCGTCGCTGGAGGCGTTGTCGACAACGAGAGTCTCGACCGGGACCCGACCGCACGCCGCGGGCAGGGCCGCCAGGCATTCAGCCAGGACGGGTGCGCTGTTGAAGGTAACGATGACCACCGAGACGAGCGGCAGGTCGGATCCGGCGGCCGCGCCGCCATCGGCGGTCGGACCTACCTCGCAAACATCCATGGCCATCCCCCCATAGCCGAACGCTGCCAGTCGCGAGCAGCGCCCGGGTCATAGTACGGGTATGACCGCCCTTGCCCCCACGGGGGCCGTCCGCTATCGTCATCCGCCGGATGCCCTGAAGTGGGTGATCCGGCAGGCTGGCCAGATCTCATACCAGCCCAGATCACGTACCAGCTAGGCTCACGTACGGCTCGGCATCATGTACCGACTAGACCAGGTAGGTCAGTAGACCAGGTAGCCGCTGGACCATACTAGCTACCAGACAACTACTACTGCCTGCGATAACCGGTCACTTGTCGCAGTCGGTCAGTTCATGTAGAGGCATCTACACGGTTGCAGTACAACACACCACCCGAACCTCAGATACACGAATGTTCAGCAGCCGAGTTCCACGGTGCCGCCGCGTTGGGGGGAGCAGTGGCTTTGGGAACGTTAGCACGTAAACATGTCCTGATAATCGTCCAGAATCTTCCGGTTCCGCTGGACCGCAGGGTCTGGCTGGAATGCCAGGCGCTGGTGAGGTCCGGGTACCAGGTTTCCGTCATCTGCCCCAAGGGCCCCGGGGATCCGTCCCGCGAACTCCTCGACGGTGTGTGGCTCTACAAGTACCGTCCGCCGGCGCAGGCGAACGGCTTCGCCAGCTACATCAACGAGTTCGTCTACTGCTGGCTGCGGACGGCGCTGCTGTTCGCGCGGATCTTCCTCACCCGCCCGTTCTCCGTGGTGCAGGCCTGCAACCCGCCGGACACCTATGCCCCGCTGGGGCTGATCGCCAGGCTTCTCGGGGTCCGGTTCGTCTACGACCAGCACGACCTCTGCCCGGAGATCTACCTGGCCCGCTTCGAGAAGCCGTCCAAGAAAATCTTCAAGGCGCTGCTCGGCCTGGAGCGCGCGACCTACCGGGTCGCGGACCATGTGATCTCCACAAACGAGTCCTATCGCGCGATCGCGATGCGGCGCGGCCACCGCACCCTCGAGAACACCACCGTCGTGCGCAGTGGTCCCGACACGACCAGGATGAAGCCCGGGCCGGCGCAGCCCGAGCTCCGCCTGGGTCGGGAACACCTCGTCTGCTATCTGGGCATCATGGGCCCTCAGGACGGCGTGGACATCGTTCTACGGGCGATGGACGTCATCGTTCACAAATTCGGCCGCAAGGACGTGAGTGCCGCCCTGCTCGGCTTCGGCGACTGTCTTGAGGAGCTGCGCAGGTTGTGCACCGAGCTCGATCTCGACGACTACGTCACGTTCACCGGCAGGGCTGACGCAAACATGATTCGGGACTATCTGTCCACCGCCGCGGTCGGCCTCAGCCCTGATCCATACAACGAGCTGAACGACATTTCCACGATGAACAAGACCATGGAATACATGGCGCACCAGCTCCCGGTCGTGACCTTTGATCTCGCGGAGACCCGGGTCTCCGCGGCGGACTCCGCCGTGTACGTCGAACCGGGTGACATCACCGCGTTCGCCACCGCCGTCTGTGAGCTCCTCGACGACGCGGACCGGCGCAGCGAGCTGGGCGAACGCGGCCGCCGCCGGGCAGTCGAAGTGCTGGACTGGGCCGCCCAGGCCCGGGCCTACGTCAGCGTGTACGACCGGCTGCACGGCATCACCCGCTCCGACGGGACGTCCGCCGCGCCGGCGCCGTCCGTGCGGGTTCCCACCCCGGCCCTCGCGTCGAAGGGCTCCGAGGTCGAGGCGGCCGGAAGCTCCGCCGGGCAGGCGCTGCGCCCATGAGCATGGCGAGGAACGTCCGCCGTCTCATGGTGGAGTCGCCGAACTCGCTCGGCGCGCGCAGTCGCGGCCGCCGCTGGGAGCGAGTGCGTGAGTTCTTCCCGAGCATCGATGACATGCGGGTCATCGATCTCGGTGGGACCGTCGACTTCTGGCTGCGGCTCGACCGCCGGCCGGCGCACGTCGTGGTGATCAACCTCGACAAGCCCGCCGAGCCCGCGCCGCCCGACATCACGGTGATCGTCGGCGACGCGTGCAACCCGCCGCCGGAAGCCCTCGTCGGGGACTTCGACCTGGTCTTCTCGAACTCGGTGATCGAGCACGTGGGCGGGCATGCCAACCGGCTCGCCTTCGCGGAGGTGGCTCGGCGGGTCGCGCCGCTGCACTGGGTGCAGACACCGAACCGCTACTTCCCGCTTGAGCCGCACTGGCTCTTCCCGGGCTTCCAGTTCCTGCCCGTGGCGGCGCGGGCCTCTGTCGCGCAGCACTGGCCGCTCGCGCACACGAAGTCGGCGACCAGGCAGGACGCGCTGCGCGCGACCATGTCGACCGAGCTGATCGGCCGGACCGAGCTGAAGGCGTACTTCCCCGACTCCGACATCGTCGAGGAGCGGACGGGGCCACTCACGAAATCGATCATCGCGGTCCGCCCGGAGGTCTCCGGGGCCTTCAGCGCCGCACTCCCGACGGCAGATCCTGGTGGAGGCCCAGCGCGGTGAGACTGCCGGAAGGGCGAGCTCGGCGTGGTGCCGCCATCGGCGCCGTGCTCTGCGTCGTGCTCGTGGGTGTCCTGGTCGGCGCGCGTCTCGCGGGCGTCGGAACGGGCGATGACAGCGGCGAGGGCGCCTCGAGCCGACCACAGCTGGTGGTCGGCTCGACCGGCGCGCCCGACGACGCGCTGGTCGCCGACCTGTACGCGCGGGAGCTCAGCGACCACGGGCACAACGCGGTCGTCCGCACCTTCGAGAGCCGTGACCAGCTGATGTGGGCCTTGGAGGAGGGCACCGTCGACCTCGCGCCGACCTACCTCGACGAGCTGCGCGACAGCCTCGCCGAACAGGCCGGCAGCGGGGTGCAGACGACCCCCGCCCTCGGCTCGAACGTCGCCGAGGTCACCGGCCTGATGCAGGCCCTGACCCAGCGGAAGCTGATCGCCTACCCCACCGCCCCCGGCGGGCGTACGCCGGCGTTCGCGGTAACCGCGGCGACCGCCGAGCAGGCCCACCTGAGCACCCTGTCGGACCTGGCCGCACCGGGCGTGGCGAGCGGGCTGACCCTCGGCGCGCCGGCAGCCTGCCAGACCTGGGCGGGATGCCTGCCGGCGCTGCGGGACTCCTACGGCGTCGGCTTCGGGCAGGCGAAGGAGCTTGACGACGGTGGGCCCGGCACGATCCGCGCCCTGCTGGACGGAACCGTGCAGGTGGCACTCGTCTACGGCTCGGATCCCGCGGTCGCCGCGAACAAGCTGGTCCTGCTGCAGGACGACCGGCACCTGCTCCCCGCCAACAACCTGCTGCCGCTGGTGCGCATGGACGTCGCCAACCTCGAGCTCCAGGGCCTGCTGTACCAGGTCACCCAGACCCTCACCACCGCGAACCTGCTGGAGCTTCAGCAGCAGGTGAGCGCGGCACCCGACGGTCGCGCCCGCGCCATCGAGAGCTATCTCGACAAACACGTCCAGACTGGTTGATCGCCAGATGACCAGCGGCAGGGAATCAGTCATTCTGGTCGCGGCCTCCGGGCTGGCCAGGGAGACCGCCGAGGCCGTCCACGCGGCGGGCGGCTACGAGCTCGCCGGGTTCGTCGACGACAATCCGCAGCGGTGGGGCACCGAGGTCGACGGGCTGCCGGTGCTCGGCGGCCTGGAGGCCATCTCGGCGCGGTCGTCGGCCCGAATAGTGCTCTGCCCCGGGCCCGGGTGGGCTCGCCGGCGGCTGGCGCACCGGCTCGCCGCGGCGGGCGTCCCCGAGGAGCGCTACGCGACGATCATCCATCCGACGGCGGCCGTGGCGAGATCCTCGGAGATCAGCCCCGGATGTGTCCTGCTCGCCGGGGTCGTGCTGACGGCGTCCGTGCGGCTGGGCCGGCACGTGGTGATCATGCCGAACACCGTTCTCACCCACGACGACGTCGTCGACGACTACGCCACGCTGTGCGCCTCGGTCTCGCTGGCCGGGTCGGCGCGAGTGGGATCAGGCGCCTATGTCGGGGCCGGGGCGCTGGTACGGGAGGGCGTCGCCATCGGGGCCTGGTCGACGCTGGGCATGGGCGCCGTCGCCCTGCGGGATGTTCCGGATGGCGAGGTCTGGGTGGGGAATCCGGCCCGCTTCCTGCGGCGGGCGGCGCTCCCGGGCGACCAGCCCTCGGCGACCAGCCCCTCCTAGCCCTCCAGCAGGCCCTGCAGATAGACGCCGTAGCCGCTCTTCGCCAGCGGCGCCGTCAGCGCCCGCAGCTCCTCGTCGGTGATGAACCCCTCACGCCAGGCGACCTCCTCGACGCAGCCGATCTTCAGCCCCTGCCGTTCCTCGATGACCTGGACGAACTGGGCGGCCTGCATCAGGGAGTTGAACGTGCCGGTGTCGAGCCAGGCGGTACCCCGGTCGAGCAGGTGCACGTTGAGCTTGCCGCGGCGCAGGTACTCCTGGTTGACCGCGGTGATCTCCAGCTCGCCCCGCTCGCTCGGCTTCGTCTCCTCGGCGATCTCCAGCACCGAGTTGTCATAGAAATAGAGACCGGTGACGGCGTACCTGGACTTCGGTGCCACCGGCTTCTCCTCGATGGAGATCGCACGCCGCCGGCCATCGAACTCGACGACGCCATAACGCTCTGGATCCGAGACGTGATACGCGAAGACCACGCCGCCGTCCGGATCGGTGTAGCGCTTCAGCTGGTCACCGAGGCCGACCCCGTAGAAGATGTTGTCGCCGAGAACGAGGGCGACCTTGTCGCGGCCCACGAAATCCGCACCGATAATGAAGGCCTCGGCCAGGCCTCTCGGTTCGTCCTGGATCGCGTACTCGAACTGGCAGCCGATCCTCGATCCGTCGCCGAGCAGGCGCTGGAACTGAGCCTGGTCCTGCGGAGTGGTTATGACGAGGATCTCACGGATCCCCGCGGCCATCAGGGTCGAGAGCGGATAGTAGATCATGGGCTTGTCGTACACCGGCATGAGCTGCTTGCTGACCGCGTGGGTGATGGGATACAGCCGGGATCCGGTGCCGCCCGCGAGAATTATTCCCTTCATACCAGCCGCCGCCCGCCTTTCGGCGCCGATCCCCACTGATCGGCGCGAGGTCCTACGCGCATTACCCGCACCGTCACGCCGACGCCTCGAACGGACGGGCGTCCGCCAGCGGCACGTGCCCGCGGTCCCGCTCCGAGATCACGGCCTTGTCCAGCGGGATCGGCCAGTGCACGCCAACCTCCGGGTCCGCCAGGTTGACAAACACGTACTCGTCGTACTGATCGGCACTCCAGTGGCGGTTCACACTGTAGAGGTAGTAGGTGTCGTCGACCAGTGTCTGGAACGAGTTGGCCACCCCCCGCGGCAGGAAGACCGCACGGCCGTTATCGATCTCCACCGTGACGACCCGCCCGAAGTTCTCGCCCCTCCGCAGGTCGAGAAAGGCGCAGAAGACCTGGCCGGCGACCACCGAGATATATTTGTCCCACGGCTCGGCGTGAAAGCCTCGGGTAACCCCGGCCTGCCGGTTGTACGAGACGCTGGTCTGGACCACCTCGAAGGATTCCGGCAGCCCGGCGGCGACGAGTTTGGCCCGATGGAACTTCTCCTGAAACCAGCCACGCTCGTCACCGATGCTCGTGATATCGAAGACGAGCAGCCCCGGAATCTCCGTCTCCCGGGCGGTGAACTCGGTTGTTGCCACGGCCATGCGAAACTCCCCCTCGCGTCGTCGGTCGCACCACGAGAGCAGCCTGCCTGGCCGAGACTCTCCGCGTGCGAACCGTCCCCCTGACGCTTGCCTGGCGAATCATAAACCGGCTCGCCAGCCGGATGCCGGCGGGACGACGCACCGGTGGGACCATCGGTTCTTCCGGGACCGCTCCTTTGTTCGGACGTACCTGATGGGACCGAGCCTGGTGGGACGGACCTCGGTGCCCACCGCTCCAGTGTCCCGTGCGGGGCCGCCGCCGCCGGGCGTTTCGCCCTGGCGCGTCTGGCCACCGGTTACCGCTCAGCTCTCGACAGCCGCCTCGGCATCGGCCTCGGAGTCACGCGTCGCGATGACCGCGTCGTAGACGTGGCGGGGTGTGACGCCGTTCTCGGCGGCGACGGCCTTGCGCGCCTCCTTCGGCGCCATGCCACCGGCGATGAGACGCGCGACGGCGGCGGCCAGGGCCGCGGGCCCCACCGCACCCCCGGCCGCGCCTTCCTCCACCGCACCCGCGGCCGCTCCGCCGGCGCCACGTCCACCGCCACTGCCGCCTGCGCCGGCACCTGCGATCACCAGAGTGAACTCACCGCGGATCACCCGGCCGTCGGTCGCCCACTCCACCAGGCCGGCCAGATCGGTCCGGACGATCTCCTCCCAGGTCTTGGTCAGCTCCCGGCACAGCGCCGCACGCCGGCCACTACCGAGGACGTCCGCAAGGTCGCGCAGCGCCGCCAGCAGGCGGTGCGGGGACTCGAGGAAGACCATCGTCCGGGGTTCCGCGGCCAGTCCACGCAGCCGGGCACGGCGCTCACCGGCCTTGCGGGGCAGGAATCCCTCGAACGTCCACCGGTCCGAGGGCAGCCCGCTGACCGCCAGCGCCGCCGTCACCGCGGACGGGCCGGCGACGACCGTGACCGCGACCCCGGCCCGCGCCGCCGCGGCCACCAGGCGGTACCCGGGGTCCGAGACACCCGGCATGCCCGCGTCGGTGATCAGCGCGACGGTGCGGCCGGCGAGCAGTTGCTCGGTGAGCATCTCGGCGCGTGCGCCCTCGACCGCGTCATAGCAGGAGACCACCCGCCCCCCGATGGTGATCCCGAGCGCGTGCGCGAGGCGGCGCAGCCGCCGCGTGTCCTCGGCGGCGACGATGTCCGCGCTCGCGAGCACCTCGCCGAGGCGCGGACTGGCATCCCGAGGGTCGCCGATCGGGGCACCGCACAGCACCAGGGTCCCGGACACCCGACCAGTCTGCCAGGGCCCAGGACCTAGGCTGATCGCGTGACGGCGACGACGGCGCAGCTTCCCCGACCCGAGACCGGGCCGTCCGGGTCGCCCGGCCCGGCGGGACCGGCCGGGCGCGCGCGGGTCACACCGGATGGCTCCGCGACGCCCGTCACCGCGCGCGAGCGGCTGTACCGACCGATGCCGACCGACCGGTTCGTCGGCTGGCTCGCGCCGGTGCTGCTCGCGGTGGCCGCCGGCGTCCTGCGCTTCTGGCGCCTTACCGAGCCCCGCGGGATGTACTTCGACGAGATCTACTACGTCAAGGACGCCTGGGGTCTCATGACCGCCGGCTACGAGATCGACTCAAACACCTGCAACGGGCCCGCGTACGTCGTCCATCCACCGTTCGGCAAGTGGCTGATGGCCGCGTCGCAGTGGCTGTTCGGCTACGTCGACTGCGGCGGCGCCGCGCACGGCAGCCCCGAGCTGGGCTGGCGCTTCTCGTCCGCGCTCGCCGGGACGCTGGCCGTCCTGGTGCTCGCCCGCACCGCCCGCCGGATGTTCCGCTCGACGGTGCTCGGGTGCTTCGCGGGACTGCTGCTGGCGCTGGACGGGCTCGAGTTCGTCCAGAGCCGCATCGGCATCCTCGACATCTTCCTGATGACGGGCATCGTCGTGGCCCTGGCGTGTCTGGTCCTCGATCGCGACCACGGCCGCCGGCGGCTGGCCGACCGGCTCGACCGGGTGGCGGCCGGCGCGGCCGGCACGGGCTCGGCGGCCGATGCCCGGTACGGGCCCAGACTCGGCCTGCGCCCCTGGCGAGTGGCCATGGGGGTGGCACTCGGGGCCTCGCTCGGGGTCAAGTGGAGTGCCCTCTACACCGTGATCGGTTTCGCCGCGCTCGCCCTGGCGTGGGACATCGGTGCCCGACGCACGGCCGGGGTGCGCTCACCCGTTCTGGGCGCGCTGCGCCGCGACCTGCCCGGCTGGCTGGTGGGCTTCGTGATCCTGCCGATAGTGACCTTCCTGGCAACCTGGACGGGCTGGTTCGTCACCGACGGCGGCTGGAACCGCCACGAGCACGGTGACGGCTTCGTCAACGCCTGGTGGAGCTGGTGGGACTACCAGCGGGAGGTGCTCAGGTTCCACGAGGGGCTGTCGGACAGCCACCCGTTCCGCTCGACGCCGATGAGCTGGCTCGTGCTCGGCCGCCCGATCGCCTACTTCTACAGCTCCCCCGCGTTCGGGGCCGAGGGCTGCACAGCGCCCGGCGGCTGCTCGCGTGAGGTCATCGCCCTGGGGAACCCGGCGATCTGGTGGGGCGGCACCGCGGCCCTGGTCGGCTCGCTGGCGCTGTGGGTGCGTCGCCGCGACTGGCGGGCGGCGCTGGTGCTCGTCGGCTTCGGTTCGGCCTTCCTGCCCTGGCTGCTGCTCCCCAGCCGGACGATGTTCTTCTTCTACGCGCTGCCGAGCCTTCCGTTCCTGGTGCTGGGGCTCACCGCGATGGCAGGCCTGGCCCTCGGGCCGCGGGACGCCTCCGAGGCCAGGCGGCTCGGCGGCGCGCTCTCGGTCGGCGTGTACACGGTGATCGTGGTCCTGTTGTTCGCCTACTTCTACCCGATCCTGGCGGCAGAGGTGATTCCTTATTCATCCTGGCGAATGCGCATGTGGTTCCCGGGGTGGATCTGACCCGGTTTCGGCAGCGTTGCGTTCCAGGGCCGGCACGCAGCGCCCCGGACGCCCCCGCAGGGGCGGCGTCGCCCGGCCGCATTACGCGCCAGATCGACCGGAACAGACCACAGCCGTGTCCCATGTCACCTTTACCGAAAACTCGCCGCCGTGCTGACAACGCCCCGAAGTGGGAGCATCACCCAGAGATGACACCGGCTGAATCGGGTCGACACGGGGGAGACGCTTTCAACCATGGGAAGTCACCGAAAGTCCATGCCGTCCGCGACTAGCAGCATCGCCTCACCCGAGAAAGAGGGGGGTCACGAACGAGCCGACAACCCGATCAGGGATCGTGGATCGGTCACCACGTCCCTTGGCCGCAAGGACGGGGATGCCCAGACGGGTCCCCGCGGCACGATCGGCCACCGGCCACGGGTGTCCGGGGGACCCGAACTGGGAGGAAAGACCATGGCGGATGTGTCGGTACGCTTCGCAATGACCGATGACAGCGAGATCGTCCTGAACCTCTCGCTCACCCAGGCGATCCGGCTCACCGAAGCCATCGCGTCGAAGGTCAGCCAGGCCATGACCGAGCAGCCGCGCGCGGGCATGAACGGCAACGCCTACGGCCCGGGAGTGCGCCCGGGGCCGTACTCGACGTCCTGATTTCTCCTGGCGCCGTCGGGGCGCCCGAAAACCGCGTCCGGTCGCAGCTCCGGGCGATGCTCCGGCACACCTGGCCCGCCCGCCGACGCCACGACGACGACGTCGGAGCCTGGCGGGCCCGGCATCGTGTGCCGGGCCGCTGACCCGACCGTGAAGTCGGAGCCGACGACCGCTATCCCGTTTCCGGCCGCCGGTGCGCCGGCCGGTCGGCCGGGGCGGGCCGGTACAGGCGGGCTCTGGATCGGCGAACTCTGATTCGGCCTCACCTGGCCTGGCTGTACCTGGCCGGGCTGGGTCTGGCCGGGCTGGGTCTGGCCGGGCTGCGCCGACGGCCCGGGCTGCGCAGACGGCGATGCCTTCGCATGGTCGGGCCCGGTGAGCTCCGCGATCAGCGCGTTGAGCAGCTGGAGATCTCGGCGGCGCAGCTCGGCCAGCGAGGCCGCGTCGGAGTGGCCTGGCGTGAGAGCGGCCCGCACCCTGCTGAGCGCGCTGCGCAGCGCCCCCAGCGCCTCGGGGGCGAGCAGCCCCTCCCGCAGCACCAGCACCACCTGCCCGCCGTGATCGACGACGTCGCAGGGCTGGCTCATCTGCATCGTGACGACACGCAGGCCCATCGGCGCCTCCTGGTCATAGACCAGGCAGAGCTTGTCCTCCGCCAGCACCTCCGCGGACCCGTCGTCCCACAGCACGGTCGCGCGGGCACACGGCGACGTGGCCACCGGCATGGCGTCGACACGAACGCCGTCCTGGGCCGCCGGCGCCTCCTGCCACTGCACCGGATGAACCGACAGCACGGTCCCACGCCGGGACCACACTCCACCGCCAAGGTCATCCACCGGGAAGACCCGGTCGCCGCGAGCGAACATGACAAGGCCGGCTCGACCGTCCTCGATGGTCGGCCACTGCTTGGTCATGCGGCGATCGTAGGGCGCGCGCTCCGAGCCTGGATACCCGAGACCCCGGGCAACGCCGCCACGCCGGCGTGACACCACACCGCACCAAGATCGACCAAGGGCGACTTCACTGTCAGAACAGGTATTTCAGGTGATTCCGCGCCGTTGCGCGATCCGGCCGCGGGCCGGCACGACCGACAACCCCATCGGGTAGTCGGCGGCACCTTCGGCGCCCCCATCCGTCCCGGCATGCGGGGTGGTTCGGCCGCCCGGGCGAGGTACCTTCGGCTGACCCCGCCGATGTGGACCGAGGACCCCCCGCACCCGCCCGCCGCTCCGGCCACGCCCGGACCTCCCACGCGCGGAGAACTGCATGCCCGGATCCGACCATCCACCGAGCAGCTACCCACCGATCGAGGAACACGCGGTCATCGGCGACCTGCGCACCGTGGCCCTCGTCGCCACGGACGGCACGATCGACTGGTACTGCCCGCAGCGTTTCGACGGTGCCTCCGTCTTCGCGAGCCTGCTCGACGCCGACCGCGGCGGATCCTTCCGCATCCACTGCTCCCGGTCCAAGGCCAAGCAGCTCTACCTGCCCGACTCCAACATCCTGATGACCCGCTTCCTCACCCCCCATTCGGTGGGCGAGGTGGTGGACTTCATGGTCCCGGTCGACAACGACCTCACCGAGACGCCACACGTGATCGTCCGGCAGGCACGCGCCGTGCGCGGCACCGCCGGGTTCAACCTGCGTTGCGACCCCCGTTTCGACTATGGACGGGCGTCGCACACGGTGACCCTGGTTCCCGGGGCCGGGGCGGTCTTCGAGTCGGCCGCCGGCACCCTCGTCCTGCGCACGGCTCTGCCGCTGCGGGTGGAGGGCACCGCGGTCACCTGCGCGTTCGAGCTGGCCATGGGTGAGACGTCCGAAATCGTGCTGGAGTGGAACTCGCGGATCCGGCCGCTCGCGCCCGGCGAGGCGGACGAGATGTTCGCCCGGACGCTGTCGTACTGGCAGACCTGGCTGCGCAGGGGCCGCTACCAGGGCCGCTGGCGGGAGATGGTGCTGCGGTCCGCCCTGGTCCTGAAGCTGCTCGTGTACCGCCCGACCGGGGCACTCATCGCGGCCCCGACCACCTCCCTGCCGGAGGAGCTCGGCGGGGTGCGCAACTGGGACTACCGCTACACCTGGATCCGCGACGCCGCGTTCACGACCTACGCGCTGATGGCCCTCGGTTTCACCGACGAGGCCGCGGCCTTCATGGACTGGCTGGAACAACGCTGCAAGGAGGCACCGCCGGGCCGCGGGCTGCGCGTGCTCTACAGCGTCGACGGCAACGCCGACCTGGACGAGATCGTGCTCGACCACCTCGCGGGCTACCGCGGCTCCAAGCCGGTCCGGATCGGCAACGGCGCCGCCGACCAGCTCCAGCTGGACATCTACGGCGAGCTGATGGACTCGGTCTACCTGTACAACAAGCGGGTCCCGATCTCCTTCCAGCTCTGGGAGGCGCTCGGGCGCCAGCTCGACTGGCTCGGCCGGCACTGGGAGCAGCCCGACGAGGGGATCTGGGAGACCCGAGGCGGGCGGCAACGGTTCACCTACTCCGCCGTCATGACCTGGGTGGCGTTCGAGCGGGCATGCCGGATCTCCCGGCAGCGCGGCCTGCCCGGCCCCACCAACGACTGGAAGGAGCACGCCGGCCGGGCCTACCGCTTCGTCCAGAACGAGGCCTGGGACCCGCGCAACGGCGCCTACATGGAGTTCCCGGGCTCACCACGGCTGGACGCCTCGCTGCTGTGCATGCCGCTGGTGAAGTTCTCCGGCCCCACCGACCCCCGGTTCCTCTCGACGCTGGACCGGGTCGGCACCGAGCTCGTCAGCGACAGCCTGGTCCGGCGCTACGCCGCGGACGGCAGCGACGGCATCACCGGTGACGAGGGCACGTTCAACCTGTGCTCGTTCTGGTATGTGGAGGCGCTGACCAGGGCCGGGCGCATCACCGAGGCCCGCATGGTCTTCGAGAAGATGCTCACCTACGCCAACCATGTGGGCCTCTACGCCGAGGAGATCGGCCCGTCCGGCGAGGCCCTGGGCAACTTCCCGCAGGCGTTCACCCACCTGGCGCTGATCAGCGCGGCGATCCATCTGGACCGCGCACTCCCCTAGCCAGGGTCCTGCGCCTCGGTAGCGGCCCCGGCGCCGCGCCCCGGTGCCGCGCCTCGGGCCGCGCCGCGGGCAGTCGTTGCGACCAGACAAGACCTGAGGATCCTGGCCGTCAGGACGACGAAAATCCCATGATCTTCAGGAGGCGGCGATCTCAACCGCGCCGCCTGCGTGCGTGACTGGGCCCGCGTGTTGTCTTGCCACGGACATCTCGCCGGATTCCGCGGTGAGGTCACCTATCGTGACATCCCGATCGGGCAGTGCGCTCATGCCCGGCAGGCGCCGGTCCGCCGGCTGGATGCGTCGGACCGAGGAGGCCCAAGGGTGAACCGCGCGCACTTTCCCGGCGACCGGGATCCGCGCCACGGCGGTTTCGGCAGCGGCAGCGGTGTCGGCAGCGGTCCGGCCGATGGTTCCCACGGTGGTTCCGACGAAGCTGTCGACGGGCCCACGACCGTGCTCGGCGGCTCGGCGACGCCCGGGGCTCCGCCGGACCATGCCCGCCCCGCCCAGCCGCCCGGCCGGGCCGCACGACCCTCAGCCCGCCCAGCCCGGCCCGGGCCGCCACCGGCTCCGGCTCGGCCAGGACCGCCGCCGCCTCGCCCGGCCGCGCCGCCGGCACCCGCCGCGCCCGCGCCGGCGCGGGTCGGCGAGCCGCCCGTCCGCGGTGACCTCACTCCCCAGCTGCTCGAGACGTCGGTGTGGACGGACCGCATGCTGGCCGAGGCGGGCATCCCCGTCCACGACACGTCACTGGTCACGGTCGGTGGCGGGATCGGCTCGTTCGTACTCGTGGACTATCTGCGTATCGCGGGGGCTCCGACCTCGGCGATCCGGGTGCTATCCAACATCGACCACCCGTGGCAGACCTACCGTTACCTGACCCGGGTGTCCCAGATCCCCGACCACGAGCGGATTCGTTCGGATTCGGGGTCGACCCCGGACAACATCTGGGCCTTCCCGTCCTACGCCGTGCGCGAGGCGTTCGCCGCCCGCGGCCTGCGGGGCTTTCTCGCGCCGCTGTGGCAGGTGGCCACCGAGCCGGTGTTCTCGGACTACTTCACCCCGAGAATCGGCGCGGTCTTCGAAAGCATGGCGCGGGAGGCGGACCGGATCTCCTACCGGGAGATGCTGGTCTCCGGTCAGGTGCGCATGGTGCGCCGCCGTGCCGGTGGCGGCTACCTGACGATCATCACACCGCCCAAGGGCCACGCCCCGACCCGCCGGGTGGCGTTCCGCAGCCAGCACGTCCATCTGGGCGTCGGCTACCCGGGCCTGAAGTTCCTTCCGGACCTGCAGGAGTACCGGTCCCGCTACGGGGACGTCCGGCGGGTCGTCAACGCCTATGAGCCCCACGAGCATGTCTACGACGAGCTCATCCGACGGCCGGCGACGGTGGTCGTCCGCGGAGCCGGCATCGTCGCCTCACGCATTCTGGACCGGCTGATCACCGACCGCGACCGACACCAGGCCGGGACGCACATCGTGCATCTGTTCCGGACCTATGTCCGGGGCTCCCACGGCCCGAGCGTGTTCATGCGCCGCCGCGGTGGCGACGGGTGGGCCTACCAGGGCTTCAACTATCCCAAGTCGGTCTGGGGCGGCCAGCTCAAGGCCCGCATGAGAACACTCGAAGGCGACGAGCGCAAGGCGCTCTACGACACGATCGGCGGAACGAACACCCCCCGGCGGCGCCGCTGGCAGGCAGACCTCGCCCGCGGCCGGCACGAGGGCTGGTACGTCACCAGGGTCGGCGAGGTGGAACGGCTCGCCCCCGGAACGGACGGGACGGTCGTCACCCGCGTCCGCACCGCCGACGGGATGCTGGAGATCCCGGCGGCCTACGTCATCGACGCCACCGGCCTCGTCGCGGACATCCGGGAGCACCGGGTCCTGGCGGACCTGCTTGACCACTCGGGCGCCGGCCACAATCCGCTCGGGCGCCTCGATGTGGAACGGACCTTCGAGGTCCGCGGCACACGCAGCGGCCCGGGCCGGCTCTACGCGTCGGGAGCGGCGACCCTCGGCGGCTACTTCCCGGGCGTGGACACCTTCCTGGGACTGCAGATCGCCGCCCAGGAAATCTGTGACGACCTGGCTTCGCAGGGATTCGTACCCCACCTGGGGGTAGCACGTTCGGTGTCCCAATGGGCGCGCTGGATGCGCAACCAGCCGGTCTGACGTCGTACCCGATCGGAGAAATCGAACCATGGTGCCGACACTGGCCGGACGACTTCAGACCCGGCTGTTCCTGCTCGCCACTGTCGGTGTTGTTCTGACAGTCCTGGTCACTCCTTTGCTGCCCGTCGACGCACCGCTCGGCACCGCCTACCGGGCGAGTTTCGGTGTGCTGTTCGCCGTCGCCCTGCTCGGGATGGGCTGGGAGCTCGCCTACCACGGCCTGCAGCAGTTCCGGTGGGAGAAGGACTGGCCGACGATGTTCGGCCTGCTCACAGCCCTGAACGAGGGTCTGCTGGTCTGGCTGGCGGTGCGGGCGGACGCGGTACCGGGCGCGGCCGGGCTGTCGGGCAGCGCCTTCGTGATCCATTTCGGGGTCGTCTGGGTCGGCGTGTGGCTCTGTGCGAACGGCCCGATGCGCGTCCCGTTCCTGCGGTGGCGCTTCCACGGCGGGCGCCTGCTCTGACCGCCGTCCCATCGACATCCACAAATGTGGCCCTTCAGGTGCTCTGGCGATTACGTCGCGCCCGGCCAGGTCGTGCTACCACGACGGCCCACCGGGCCGCACAGACGGCCCGACCGAGCGTGCAGAAGAGACATATCGGGTTCCTGCGGCGGTCAACGCGGCAGGATAAGTACCGTACGACGCGCGCGGGTGCCGCTAGTCTGAAGATCGGTACCGTTTGCACCACGCGGGTAAGCGGCGAAGGGCGAGGCAATGGCGGGACTAGACCGTTTCCGGGTCGTGGTCGGGGCAGGCAACAGTGGGCAGCCGGGCGTGGTCGTAAGGCTGCCCGGTGTGCTTGTCGTCGCCTCCGTGGCCCGGCCCGAGACCATCGAGACGACCAAGCGGCTGCTCGCCCTGTGCGCGGACGCCGCCGGTGAGGTCAGCGCGACGGGTACCGCGCTCGTCCGCCAGGCCGGCGCGCTGCTGTTCAACACCGAAGCCGAGCGGGTGCCCGCCTTCGGCCTGCTCACGACGTCCAACAACCGCATCCTCGTGCTCATCCACGGAGCCATGGACGTCGTCGCCACCGGCCCCACACCGGTCGCCCTCTCCGGCATGGACTCCGCGATCTGGGTCGACCGCCTGCTGCCAGCCGAGATCTCCCGGGTGGACATCGGTCCCACCGACACGCTGCATGGCGCGCCCCGCTCCGGCTTCACCGGTCTCGACGACCTCGGCTTCCCGCTGGATCTGCGGATCGGCGCGGTGCCCGGCATCGGGGTGAGCCTGATCTCGGCCGATGCCAGCCCGCTGGCCGCGTCCTCCGCCGCCGCGGGCGCGGGCGCCGACGGGTTCCTCGCCGGGTTCGACTCACCGCGCGAGCCGATGACGGGGGCCGCCCCCATTCCCACTCCGGGCACTCGGCTGCCCGACCCACTGTCGACCGCACCGCCCCCGCTGATCCCGCTGCGCAGTCAGGACGACGAGGTCCACCGCAGGCTCGTCGCGGCGGCCGAGCCGACGCAGGCGGCGGACTTCGACGAGCTCGACGAGGATCCCCCGACCGCGCTCGCGGAACACGAACTGCTCGCGCGCCGGCAGCGGCACGACGATCTCACCGACGACCTGGACGACGACCAGGACGCCGTCACCCAGCTGCCCGGCGACCAGAGCTTCACGGTGTCGGATCTGATCGAGGACGACGACGCCGCGACGATGCTGCCCGACGCGGCACAGCCGCAGGTCGAGGGCATCCTGTGCGCCCACGGTCATTTCAACCACCCGCTCGCGCCGTACTGCGCCGAATGCGGCATCTCCCTGGCCCAGCAGACGAACCGGACGGTCCTCGGCCCGCGCCCGCCGGTCGGCGTCCTGGTGTTCGACGACGGGCAGACCGTCAACGTCGACATGGACCTGGTCATCGGGCGCCAGCCAGACCGGGACGAGGCGGTGCGCGCGGGCAACGCCCGGCCGCTGCCCGTGGAGGACGGTGAGAGCGCGGTCTCCCGGGTGCACGCCGTCATCACGCTGAACGGGTGGGACGCCGTGATCACCGACCGCGGATCGGCGAACGGGACCTACATCGCCCCGCCGGAGGCGACGGTGTGGACTCCGCTGAGCCCGCACCAGCCCGCGCCCCTCGTGCCCGGCACCCGGGTGCAGGTCGGCAAGCGGACGTTCGTCTTCAACTCGCACATTCAGATCTGAGGGCAGATCTGAGGGCCGTCCGGCCCATGGCAGGCAGGTCGTCGGCCCACCCGCCACGGGCCGGGTGACCTGCCGCGCTCCTGGCGCTTCGCCCGTCACCCATGCCCGCCCATGGGTCACACTGGATGGCGATGAACCGAGCCGACGAGGACCGAGGCGCGTCCGCCATGCCACCAGCGAGCAACACCACCGACGGAGTGACCGAGGGTTCCGAGGTCACCGATGCCGAAGGGCCGGCGGCTGACCTGCCGGCCGATCCCGCGGCCGGCACCGCGACTGGTTCCGCGGTCGCCGACTACCGCGCACCCGTCTGGGTTCGGCTTTGGTGGACTCCGCTCGTCCTCTTCGCGGTCGTCGGTCTGCTCGCCGCCGGTGCCGGCATCCGCGCGCTGATCGACCGGCCGCCGGCCGACAGCTCGGTTGACGTCGGCTTCGCCCGGGACATGTCCGAGCACCACTCGCAGGCCGTGCAGATGGCGATGGTCGAGTTCAGCCACGGCGGCGACGCCGCGATCCGCAGCGTGGCGCAGGACATCGCCCTGGGCCAGCAGCGGGAGATCGGCATCATGGCCACCTGGCTGTCAGGCTGGGGCCGTACCGAGACCTCCGCCCGCGAGCCCATGGCCTGGATGGCCGGTGACAGCGGCGCCACCGGCGACGGCCGCCACAGCGCGCACGAGGGCATGGGCATGGGCGCCGGCGCCGAGGCTGACGCCGGCTCCGCGGACACGTCGGTCCGGATGCCGGGGATGGCAAGCGAGGCCGAGCTCGCCCGGCTGGCGGGCGCGAGCGGCCGGGATCTCGACATCCAGTTCCTGACCCTCATGATCCGCCACCACCGCGGTGGCATCGCGATGGCCCAGTACGCCTGGTTGCACGCCGACAGCGACAAGGTGCGCACACTGGCTCGGGTGATGGTCGGCAACCAGGACAGGGAGATCACGCAGATGCAGGCTGACCTCGAGCGTCTCGGCGCGCCCCGGGCCTGAGCGGCCTGAGCGGAGGGCCCGTCCACCCGTTTTGCGGGCACTTTGTATCGTCATATCTGACCTACCGGAAGAGTTGGGCACCCGCTTCCGATCCGGGCGCGCCGCCGCACGGACCGACGCCCGGCGACCGGTCCCTCCTCCCCAACGGTGTGAGACCTCAGCGTGCCTGACATGTCCCTGGGCCAGCCCTCGCCGGCGACCCGTCTCCCGCTTCTCGCGCGGGCACGGTCGCGGGCAGGGTCACGCACGCGGACACGGTTCTCCGGGCTTGCCTGGCCCAGGCCGCGCGTGATCCGGATCGAGCTGCTCGCCGGCCTGGTCACAGCGCTGGCGCTCATCCCCGAGACGATCTCGTTCTCGGTCGTCGCCGGGGTGGACCCCAAGGTCGGCCTGTTCGCCTCCTTCACGATCTCGGTGGTCATCGCGGTGACCGGCGGGCGGCCCGCGATGATCTCGGCGGCGGCCGGGTCGATGGCGCTGGTCGCGGCGCCGCTGGTGCGCGACCACGGCCTGGACTACCTGCTGGCGACCACGATCTGTGTCGGTGTGACGATGTTCGTCCTCGGCCGCCTGGGCGTCGCGCGGCTGATGCGCTTCGTGCCCCGCACCGTGATGATCGGATTCGTCAACGCGCTCGCGATCCTGATCTTCACCGCGCAGATGCCTCATGTGCTCGGCGAGTCCCCCGCGGTGTACGCGCTGGTGGCCGCGGGCCTGGCCATCCTGCTCGTCGTTCCCCGCCTGACCCGCGCCGTCCCGCCTCCGCTGGTGGCGGTGGCGCTGCTGACGCTGGCCACGGTCGCCTTCGACCTCTCGGTGCCCACGGTCGGGGACGAGGGCAGCCTGCCCAGCTCGCTGCCCGTCCCAGGGCTCCCGTCGGTGCCGATGACCTGGGAGACGCTGCGGATCATCGGCCCGTATGTCGTCACGCTCACCGCCGTCGGCCTGCTGGAGACCCTGCTCACGGCGCAGATCGTCGACCGGATGACCGACAGCACCCACGACGCGAACCGGGAGTCCTGGGGCCTCGGGATCGCCAACATCGTCAACGGGTTCTTCGGGGGCATGGCCGGCTGCGCCATGATCGGCCAGACGATGGTCAACGTCTCCTCCGGCGGACGGACCAGGCTTTCCACGTTCTCCGCCGGTGCGTTCCTGCTCCTGCTGGTGGTCCCGCTGCGGGCGATCGTCGGTGTGATCCCGATGTCGGCTCTCGTCGCGGTCATGATCCTGGTCTCGGTGATGACCTTCGAATGGCGCAGCGTGGCCCCGGCCACCCTGCGGCGGATGCCACGCTCCGAGACCCTGGTGATGGTGGCGACCGTGGCGGTGGTCGTACCGACCCACAACCTCGCCTACGGCGTGCTGGTCGGGGTGGTGCTGTCGGCGTTGTTGTTCACCCGCCGGGTCGCCCACCTCACCAAGGTCACGAGCGTCCTGGACCCGGAGGGCGGCGAACGGATCTACGCCGTCAGCGGCCCGCTGTTCTTCGCGTCCTCGAACGACCTGGTGACGGCCTTCGACTACGCCCACGACCCGGCGCGGGTCGCCATCGACCTGTCCGAGGTGCAGATCCTGGACTCCGCCGGCGTCGCCGCGCTGGACGACGTCCGACAGAAGTTCGGCGACCGCGGGATCACCGTCCGGTTCGCGGGTGCGAGCGGCGCGACGGCGACCATGCTCACCCGCTTCTCGGCGACGGAACCCGCCGTGCTCGCCACCGCACCCGGCCGCACCGAGGGCGCTGAGGCCGCCTCCACGGCAGCGGCCACGACCACGACCACGACCACGACCGAAACGACATCCGACGCGAACATGGACATCCCGGACGGCGGGCCAGATCCGGGCTCCGCGCGCAGGTAGGCCGATCCCGTACCGCCGCACCCCCGACACGCCCCCGACGCGGCGCCATCAGGTTTTACTCAGGTTGTATGTGCAACATTGCCGCCAGCGACAGTCGGACCTGACAAGGCGGGTGCTCGGTGGCAGACAGTACGCCCCACAGAAAGCGGCGCTGGCCGCTTCTCATCGTCGGCGCGGTGGTGGCCGTGGCCGTTCTGGTCGTTGGTGGCACCGCGTTCTACATCAACGTCATCAAGGAGGACGCGCCGGAGGAGTTCTCGCTCGACGACCAGTCCGCCGGCACCTCGACCGGCAGCGGCTCGGCGTCCACCGGGGGCGGCACCTCCGTCTCGACCGCACCCGGCGCCGCCGACGGCACCTGGAAGGTAACCGACGGATCCGAGGCCGGCTACCGCGTCGAGGAGGTCCTCTTCGGCCAGAAGACCACGGCTGCGGGCCGCACCTCGGACGTCTCCGGAACGATGACCATCGCCGACGACGAGCTCACCAAGGCGGCGTTCGAGGTCAAGATGGCCACGGTGCGCAGCGACGAGGACCGCCGCGACAACCAGTTCCGCAACCGGATCATGGATGTCGACGCCTACCCGACCTCGGAGTTCACCCTGACCAGCCCGGTCGATCTCGGCTCGCTGCCGGCCGCGGGCGAGAAGCGCACATACAAGGCCACCGGAACCCTGACGCTGCGCGGCAAGCCGCGCGAGGTGACCATGGACCTGCAGGCCCAGCGCTCCGGCGAGCAGATCCAGATCGTCGGCCAGATCCCGGTGACCTTCGCGGACTGGGACATCCCGAACCCGAGCGTCCCGGGCATCTCGACCGAGGACCACGGAATCATGGAGGTCTCGCTGAAGCTCGCGCGCGACGAGGCGACCCAGTAAGTCCTACCCGGGCACGTCTCACCCGATTACCGAGCTCACAGCACCTGGCCGCACAGCGCCTGGCCGGGCCGCACGGCTCACGCCTCGGCGGCGACCTCCATCCGCTCGGGCTCGGCGCGGCGCTGCTCGGAGACGGCCAGGACGGCCGCCACCTGGTGGTTCGGTAGAAGCACCGCGATCAGGCAGGCGAGGATCAGCAGTCCGGCAGCGATCCAGAAACCAAGCGCATACCCCGAGGTCAGCGCCTCGGCCGGCGTCACACCAGCGGCAAGGCGGCCGTCGGTGCGATGGTCGGCGATGGTCGTCAGCGCCGCCAGGCCGACCGCCGCACCGATCTGCCTGCCGGTGTTGAGTAGCCCCGAGGCCAGGCCGGCGATCTGCGGCGGCACGCCGGACGTCGCCGCGGTGGTCACCGCGACCATGTTCACGCCCATGCCGAGGCCGATCAGCACGAGTGGCCCGAAGACCTCCGCCCAGTAGGAGCCGCCGGCGGACAGGCCGCCGAGCCAACCCATGCTCAGCGCCCCGATCGCCGAACCCGCAATGATCAGCGGCCGCGGGCCGAACCGCCCGATGATCCGTGAGCTGAGCTGCGAACCACAGATGATCATAATCGGCATCGGCAACATCGCCAGGCCGGCCTCCAGCGGGCCCATACTCTGGATCCGCTGCAGATACAGGGTGAGGAAGAAGAACAGCCCGAACATGACGGTCCCGATGACCATAATGATCAGGTTTGCGTAGCGCAGGGCCCGCCGGCGGAAGACCCCCAGCGGAACCAGTGGGTTCGCCGTCCGCGCCTCGATGGCCACGAAGACGGCGAGCAGGGCCGCGGCGGCGACCAGGCAGCCGATGGTGACCGGCGAACCCCAGCTGCTGGACTCGGTGCGCACGATGCCGTAGACCAACGCCACCAGACCCGCGGTGACGGTGACGGTGCCGGGAATGTCGAGATCCTTCGCCCCGCGGGCCTGGCCACGGGACTCGGTGAGCGCCACCCGCGCCCCGACGACCAGCGCCACCCCGATCGGGACGTTGACGAAGAAGACCCAGCGCCAGTCCGCGATCTCGGTCAGCACTCCTCCGGCCAACGCGCCGAGGGCACCACCGCCCGCCGCGGTCGTGCTCCACATGCCAAGGGCGCGGGTCCGCTCCCGCGGATCCGGGAACGAGGTCATCAGCACGCTCAGGGTGGCCGGCGCCAGCACCGCCCCACCCAGCCCCTGCACCGCACGCGCGACGATCAGCGTGACCTCGCTGGTGGCCAGACCACCCGCGAGGCTCGCGAGAGTGAACACCGCGAGCCCGGTGATGAACGTCCTGCGCCGCCCGAACAGGTCCGCGGCACGCCCGCCGAACAGCAGCAGACCTGCGAACGCGAGGGTGTAGGCGTTGACCACCCACTGCATACCGGACGCGCTCAGCCCCAGGTCCGTCTGCATCGACGGCAGTGCCACGTTCACGATCGAGACGTCCAGCACGACCATGAACTGGGCCAGGCAGCACACAGCGAGCACGGCCCAGGCCGGCGCCCGGCGACCGCTGCCACCGGTGCGCTCCGCCGCCACCACGCCCGCGTCGGCGTCGTCGCCCGCGCCGGCACCCTCCACCGCACCGCCGGCACCCTCCACCGCACCGCCGGCACCCTCCACCGCACCGCCGGCATGCTCCACCGCACCGGCATCGCCCTCGGCCACACCGACATCGCCCTGCGCCGCATCAAGGTCGCCTTCCGCGGCAACCGCAGCCGCGATGGCAGCCTCCACGGCTCCGGTGTCCTCGCCAGCGCTGGCGCCCTCGCCCGCGCTGGCACCGTCAGCCGCTCCCGCACCCTCGGCCGCACCGATGCCCCCGGATGCCGCCGTACCCTTGGCCACGCCAACACCCTCGGCCGCGTCCGCCACGGGCTCCGCGCCCGCCACAGGCCCGCCACCCGAGGACGAATCCACGCATTCGGGCTCGTCACCGATCACGGTGCTCCGAGTCTCCGCCTCGTCGTCCTGCGTCATTGCGCCTCCCGCCCGCCGCGCGTGCCCGTACACCGTACGGTGCACCGGTCGAGCCTACGTCGTACGCTGTACGTCCACAAATGAATTCCGGAGAGCGTCGAGGCGGGATGGGGATGAGCACCGCAGAGGTCAGTTCGACCAGGCCCGCCTGCCCACGGCAGGCCTCGCAACGCGGCACCCTCTCCCCGGAGCGGATCGTCGCCGTGGCGCTGGAGATAGCCGACTCCGACGGGCTCGACGCGGTATCCATGCGGAATGTGGCCGCCGCCCTCGGCGTCGGCACGATGTCGCTCTACACCCACGTCCAGGACAAGGACACGCTGCTGGTGCTGATGCGTGACGCGCAGTTCGCCGAGTGCCTCGTCGAGGACACCGGCCCCGACTGGCGCACCGGATTCACCCGCGTCGCGCGGCAGACCCGCGAATCCCTGCTGCGCCATCCCTGGGCGGTCGCGCTCGGGCTGCGCCCCGCCCTCGGGCCCAACAGGCTCCGCCACATGGAGCAGGTACTGACGATCGCGGCCGAGATCACCGACGATCCCACCGCGCAGCGCACCATCATCCACGCGGTGGACGACCTGGTCATCGGGTGCGCCACGCAGGAGCTGGCGGCCCGGGCCATCGGGGCCGACGTTCCGCGGCCACATTGTGGTCTGCGTCGCCGGATCAACGCCGACCCCACGCTGCGCGCGCTCCTCGCCTCGGGCGAGTTCCCCCACCTCGCCCGGGTGCTGGCCGAGAGCTCCCCCTTCGCGGCGAAGCGGTTCGAGCAGGCGCTGACCTGGCTGCTCGACGGAATCGAACGGACCTACCAGCCCGACGCCTGAACCCGGTACCTCAATCCGGCGGTCTCCCTGACCGGCAGCCCCGCGAGCGGTTGTGTTCGCGGCGACTTAGCCGGGGCGTCATCTTGATCGGCCTAATCTGGACCTTGTGCCTGCCTGGGCGTTCTTACCGGCACGCTCCGTGTCATCGATGCGGGCCGCGCGCCGGGCGCAGGCGCGCGGCAGCACTCGCGAGCGACCCGGGCGCCCCCGGCTGGCCGGCGTGGCGTTCCTCGGCCTGGTCGGTTCCTGCCTGGTCGTGGCCACCGGCGGGCGCCTGGCACGGCAGCCGCTGGCCGAACCGCCGACGACCTGGGGCGGGCTGCTCAACCCGGTGAGCACCGACTCGATGTCGGTGCTGCCGGCTCTGCTCATCGGCGGGATCGCGCTCACGCTCGCGGCCTGGGTACGGGCGTACGTCCTCGCCGAGTCGCACCGCCTGTCCGCGCGGGCCGGCCTGGTACTCCTCGCCCTCTGGATGGTGCCGGTCACCTTCGGCCCACCCATCCTCAGCCTGGACGTCTACAGCTACGCGGCGCACGGAATGATGCTCGCCACCAGCCTCGACCCCTACAGCACGGCACCGGTCGCGCTGCCGCTCGGCAGTCCTCAGATCACGGCGGTCGACCCGCTGTGGCGATCGTCGCTGGCACCGTACGGGCCGTTGGCGCTGGCCGTGTTCCGGGCGGTGCACACCCTCACCGGAGGAAGTCTGATCGGTGCGGTGGTGGTGCTGCGCCTGCTCACCCTGGCCGGTGTCGCGCTGGTCGCCGCGGGTGTGCTCGCGCTCGCCGCACCCCAGCGGCGAGCGGAGAGCCTGGTGCTGGCGGTCGGGAACCCCATCGTGCTGTTCCAGCTTCTCGGCGCCATCCACCTTGAAGCGATCATGATGGCCCTGGTGGTGATCGGCCTGGTGGCCATCCGGCGTGGCCGGCGCACCCTGGGCCTGGTGTTGCTGGCCGCGGCCGCGGCCGTGAAATGGCCGGCGGCGCTGGCAGCCGCGGCGGTGGTCGCCTGGCAGCTCGCCCCCGAGCCGCGCCCGCGCGGCCACCCACCGGCCACACCCCCCACACCCCCCACACCCGTGGCAGCCGACACACCGGCGACACCAGCGACACCCACAGCCGGCGAGGCGACGGAGGCACCGCCGCTGGCGCGGCGGCTTCGCACCGCGCTGTGCGATGTCGCCGTGGTCCTGCTCGCGACGGCGGGCTTCGCGGCTCTCGTGCCCGACGGTCTCGGCTGGCTTCGATCGGCCGCGACACCCACGACCGTGCCCACCGGGTACTCGCCCACCAGCATCCTCGCCCACATCCTCGGCCGGATCCTGGATGCCGCCGGTGCCCCACGGACACCGGACCATCTGCTGAGCCTCTCCCAGGCTCTCGCTCTCGCCGCCTGCGCCCTGATCATCGCCAGGCTGTTCGTCACCATCTCGTCCCGGCCCGTGGCCGACACCGCGGGCTGGGCGATGCTCACCCTCGCCCTGCTCGGACCGGTGCTTCATCCCTGGTATCTGGTGTGGGGCCTCATCCTGCTGGCCATCGCGCCGACCGGGCGCAACCGTCTGGTCGTGCTGGGCACGACCCTCGCCGGCTCGTTCCTCGCGCTCCAACAATGCTCACTGCTACTGGCCGACCACCCCGAGATGCTGAGATGGGTGCGCTCCAACGGACCCGTCGTGGCGGTCACCGGCTATGTCACGGCAGCGGCGCTCGTCATCGCGTTCAGGCAGCGCACCGCGGGCACCGCGGGCTGGCCGGCTGCCCCGGGGCGGTCAGTCCCGGGTCACCCCGGCGGGCCAGACGACATGGACCGTCTTGTTTCTGCTCCGCGCGTAGGCGACGACGTCACCCGTGCCCGCGTAGCCTCGCGCGGGCTCACCGTCCCAGACCGCGATGAGCTCGTCCACCTCGTCGACCAGCGCCCTGCTGGCGCTCATCAACGCCTCCAGGTCAACCTCCGGCGCCAGCGGCTTCCCGACCCGGCTGGCCGCGACGCACAGCCGGTCGTACACGGGTCGGTGCTCCGGGGGCAGGAAGTCGCGGTAGTTGCCGGCGGGCACGACCACGACGAGCTGACCGCCGAGGCTGAGCACCAGATCGGCGAACATGCTGTCGGTCCCCTCGGCCAGGCAGCTCACCCCGACGAGGTCCCCGGACGGATAGCGACTGAGCAGCCGACGGGTCCGCGCGACCGTGTACTTCTCGACGGCGGGCGAAAGGGCGCGGTGGCCGGTGATTCCCACGACTGCCATCATCGAGAACGGTTCCTTTCGGCGATCAGGCGAACAGACCGCGGGCGACCGGCAGGCAACGGGCAGATCCCATCAGCCTGATCGACGTGGCGGATGGATTCGCCCTCGTTCGCAGCGTATGTGTGATCTGCCCGTGGTCTGCCCGATTGATCAGGCGGGCAGCCTGAAACGCGCCACAAAGCGCCAGATCTCGTCGTTCGCGTCCAGATCACCGGTGTCGCGCCCGAGAACCGCCGCCGCGAACATCGGGACTCCGCCAGGCCAGATGTGACCGCCGCCCACCACCTCGAAGAGAACCACCGGAGCGGCCGGCGAACAGCCCGTGAAGTCATGCCGGACCACCGTCGTGCCGTCGCCGGGACGCCGGTCGGCGAGCGGGGTGTCGACGGTGGTGTCAGCGCAGCCGTCCACCAGCGCCCAGTACCGGGCTCCGGCCTCGGCCTGGGAATACTTTATGATCTTGTCGTCCCGGCCGTGGATCACCAGCATCGGGGTCCGGGGCGGCTGGCCGGTGGACCCGGCCGGGCAGCCCACCCGGGGCGCCGACCCGGCCACGACGGCGAACGCCGCGAACCGAGTGGACCGCTGGCAGGCCAGGGCCTGGGCGAACAGCCCGCCGTTGCTCATCCCCGAGGCGTACAACCGGGACGGATCGGCGCCGTAGCCGTCGACCACGAGATCGGTCAGCGCACGGATGAAGCCGGGATCATCCGCGGTCGCCGTGTTCTCACCGCCCGGAACGCCCTGCCAGCCGACCCCCTCGTGCGCGGGGATCACCAGCAGGTACCCCGCCTTGTCCGCGAAGGACGTCAGCCGAGCGGAGTCGTCCGCTGTCCGCGGGGTCTCGAACATGCCGGGAAAATGGAACAGCGCCGGCCGCGGACCGCCGCCAGCCGTGGGCGGAACATGCACCACGGCCCACCGTTCGATGCCCGCATGCCACAGCCGGACGACATGATCTCCGGGTGCGCCTCGGTTGGGACCGTCGGCCCGGGCCGACGGCGGCGGAAGGCAGCCGGCGACCAGCGCCATCGCGGCCAGCAAGGCCGCGATCAGCGTCGGCGTGATCAGCACGGCCGCGGCCGGCGTCGTCGCGGCCCGCGACCAGCGCGCGGCAGTCACCGCGCCGGCCCGTTCGCCGTCCACTGCCCGCTGCCTGCGAGCAGGGCCCGGACGGCGTCGTCGAGCAGCCCGACCTCCTCCACCCACAGGCGGGCGAGGTCACCGGCCCCGGGAAGGCCGGCGTCCGCCGCGGTGCCCACGCTGACGGCGTCACCGAGGCCGCTGAGGTGGCAGGCGAGCCGCTGCCCCGGGAACAGCGTCGGAATGGGCACCGCCGTCGTGATCGGCTGGCCGGCGAGGGCGAGCGGGCCGGGCGCGCCGGCCTGGTTCGAGACCGACAGCAGGGAGGAGCGTCCACTCAGCCCGGCGTCGAAGAGGCGGGGCCGGATCCGGGCCGGCAGGAACTCGAAGAGCAGCCGCTCGCCTACCCCGAGCGTTCCGCCTTGTTTGAGGCGATCCGTCCGGTCTCGGACGGCCAGCAGCCGATCAAGGGGCAGCTCCTCGGCACACGGCAGGACGATCCGCGCGCCCGCCACGAAGTTCGCGAGCATCGCGCGCTCCCCAGGCTGGCGGGTGCTGACCGCCATCGCCACCGGCAGGCCCACCGCGGCCCTGCCGGTACCCGGCCAGCGCCGCAACGCACCGGCCAGTGCCGCGAGGAACACGTCGTTGACCGTCCCGCCGACGGGAGTCCCGATCGAACGGAGGAGCGACAGGGAGGTCGTCTCCCAGCCGTGGATCGTCCGCCCGAGCCAGGGCGCGGCGAACGAGGCCGGCCCGGTCGTCGGCGCCAGCCACTGCAACGAGCGGGCGACCGCGGCGCCGACCTCCCTCGACCGGGTCCGCCCCGCCTCCCGACGCTGCGGCGGCACGAACGCCATCGGATCGGAGCCGACCCCGAACAGCGCCGACAGAACGAGGTTCTTCGCGGTGCCGTCCTGTTGGATGTGGCTCGCCCGGTAGAGCAGGGCGAACTCGGTGTCGTCGGCGGACCGCAGCAGCCAGAGCTGCCAGGGCGGACCAGCCATCGACACGACCTCGTCACTGCGTCGCGCCACGAAGTCATGCAGCGCGGTTCCGCCGAACCCCGGCCCGGCGCCCAGGCCCCCCACGCCACCTGCTGAGGCCGGGGATGCCACGGAGGCCGTGGGGGCAGGCGGGAACACCGGGTGTTCCCGGACAAGGTGGTTCAGATCGACATCCGGGTCGGCCCGCCAGCCATAGCGAGCCCGGCGACCGGGCACGCAGACCAGCCGCTCGGTGAGCAGCGGGAACCGGCGCAGCCGCTCGGCCACCCAGCCCCGCACCACCCCGATATCAGGCGCCGGGCCCTTCCCCAGCAGCAGGCAGTTGACGTTTATCGGTACATCCGCGTGCAGCAGCTGGTATTCGAGCAGTGCGGTGTCGAAAGCATTGAGAAGGCGAATGCGGTCCATCGGCTCCACGCTCGCTCTCCGCGGGCGAACTCGCGATCCGGTGACAGGAGACCATCCGGAAAGGTAACCCGCGGCACCGTGCCGGGCGAGCCGACAACCCCTTCCGGCCTCACTCGGGCGAAAAGCTCCCGCCTACCCACAGGCGGATCTCGGAGCGCCGCCCGCCCCGCCCCGAATCAGGCCCGCATCAATGGATACCTCAGACCGGCTCGAAAGCACTCACGGCGAGCTGATGGACCGCCGGATCACGGCAGGTCTGGACACCGCCGGGAACCGCCGCCAGCAGGCTGGCCCGGTTGCCGGGCGGGTAGACGCGCAGCCGGGTTCCCCGGGTCGTCTCGTCGGTGCTTTCACAGCCGGGGAGCAGGCCGGGCTGCGTGATGGCCAGGGTCGCGCCGGCGCGCCCGCCCGGGGCCAGGGTGACGGGGGCACCTGACGGCCCGTTCCGGTCAGCCGCCGCGCCTATCTGGCGTCCCGCCTCATCCACCACGGAGACGCCTGGGAACCCGGCGACGACGCACGGGGCCGAACCCGTGTTCGTGAGCACGATCCGGCCGTAGATGTGACCCGCCGCTCCCTGAAGATCGTCCACGGCGGCGGTGAGACCTGCCGCGGCACACGCCGGCACACCGCCCGAAGCGGCAGTCGAAGCACTGGTCGAGGGTGCCGTAGCGGCCACGCTCGACGTCGGCGGCGGTGTCAGTGCCGGCCCCGACACCGCGGCGGAGGCACCCGGGGAGGTCGGTACGGAGGCGCTCGCGCTGTCGGTCGAGCTACCCGCGTCCCCGCAACCGGCGACGGACGCGGCAATCGACACAGCCAGCGACAGCATGGCGACGAGGCGGAGACGGGCAGGCCTGCCTGGTGGGGTGCGCATGCAGACCTGCCTACCCTGCTTGTGGACCGCCGAGTCGGCGCGTGACCATCCGCGCCCGGCGGTCGGCGCCTGACCGTCAGCGTCTGACGGTCAGTGCGTGGCGTCGGCCAGCTCGCGGACGCCCAGCTCGGCCAGCAGCCGGGAGCGCAGCGCGGCGAAGGCCGGATCTGTTCGCAGCCGCGGCGCAGCCAGCTCGACCGAGGCCTCGAACGACAGCCGGCCCTCGGAGAGGACCAGGATCCGGTCGGCCAGCAGGACCGCCTCGTCGACGTCGTGCGTCACGAACAGCACGGCGGGCTGATGCCGGGTGCACAGCTCGTGCAGCAGAGCGTGCATCCGGATCCGGGTCAGGGCGTCCAGGGCGCCGAACGGCTCGTCCAGCATGACCAGATCCGGTTCACGGACCAGCGCTCGGGCGAGCGCCACCCGCTGCGCCTCACCGCCGGACAGCGTCACCGGCCACGAGCGTTCTCGGCCGCCCAGGCCCACCTCCTCGAGCGCGGCCCGCCCGCGCTCGGCCGCACCGGGCCCCTTCAGGCCCAGGATGACGTTGGCGAGCACTCGGGTCCACGGCAGCAGCCGGGGCTCCTGGAAGACCACCGCCCGCCGGCGCGCGACCAGCACCTCGCCGGTGACCTCGTCGTCGAAGCCACCGAGAACCCGCAACAGCGTGCTCTTGCCCGACCCGCTGCGCCCCAGCAGGGCGACGAACTCGCCGGGTGCGATGGTGAGGTCGAGGCCGTCGAGGACCGCACGGGAACCGAACGCCCGGGTCAGCCCGCGTACCCGCACCGCCGCGCCGGTGCCGTCCGCGATCCCCCGGTCGGTGCCGGTGTCGGTGTCCTCGGCCGCGGTCAGGTCCCCGTGAATCCGCGTCGCCATGACAACAGGCTCCTTTCCAGGACACGGACGATGCCGTCGCAGAGCAGGCCGAGAATTCCGTAGATGACCAGGCAGAGAACCATGATGTCGGTCCGGTTCCAGCCCTGGGCGCGGTTGAGCAGATAGCCGATTCCGGAGTCGGTGTTGACCTGTTCCGCGAACACCACGAGCAGCCAGGCGACACCCATCGACCAGCGAAGGCCGACCAGGAAACCCGGGAGGGCGCCCGGGATGATCACCCGCCGGATCAGGCCGGTGCGGCTGAGCCCGAAGGCCCTTCCCGCCTCGACAAGCTTGATGTCCACACCACGGATCGCCGCGAAGGTGTTCATATAGATCGGGAAGGTCACACCGACCGTGATCAGGAAGATCTTCGCCTCTTCGCCGATCCCGATCCAGACGATGATCAGGGGCAGCAGCGCGATGACCGGAATCGCGCGCAGGAAGTTCATCGCGGAATCGACGACGTCCTCGCCGAACCGGAAGAATCCGGCGACCACGGCGAGCGCGAGCCCGAGACCCACTCCGATCAGCAGACCCCAGGCCACCCTGAACAGGGAGGTGGCGAGGTTGTCCGCGAGCTCGCCCGAGCTCCACAGCTCCCGCGCCGCGCCGACCACGGCGCCTGGTGGGGCCAGCTCACGGTCACCGACCAGGTTCAGGCCGGTCGCGAGCGACCAGGCGACGAGCAGCAGCGCCGGGCCGGCGAGCCGGCGGGTCCAGGGCGGAATCCTCCGCGCGCGCCGCGCACGGTGGCGTTTCCCGGTCGGATCCTCCAACGCGGAGACCAGCCGCACCGCCGCGGACGGGGCCGCGCCCGTGACCCCGTCCGCGCCCGTGACCCCGTCCGCGCCCGTGGCCCCGTCCGTGGCCCCGTCCGTGGCCGCCACGTCCGCGATCGTCTCCCCCGGGGCCGTAACCCCCATGCCGCCGATGTCACGGGCACCGTCGCCAGCCCGGTCACGGTCCGCGGATCCGGCAGACCGGTCGACCACGCGCGGGACGGCCTCGCTGATCACTTCGGTCACGGAGTCCTCCATCCGGTGCTCGCCGGCGCCCGGGTACCCGGCCGATCGCCGTTCACAGCGGCAGGCTCGCGGCGGTGAACGCGTCCCGCAGCTCCAGGTTGAAATCCTTGTCGATCTCGTTGTCGACGCTCAGCGAGGTCGGCAGCTCACCGACGGCGGAAAGCAGCTTCGCCTGCACCCGCTGGCTCTCGATGAAGGAGTCGGAGACAGGCGTGTACCTGGTTCTGGGCAGGCTGTCGAAGAAGGTGCGCGAAGCCTTCGGATCCTGCTTGAGCGTCTCGACGTAGTACTTCTGCACCCACTCGTCCGGATGGTCCTTGGGCCAGGTCGAGGCGCGGGAGAGGCGGAGCACGAAGTCCGTCACCGCGGCGCGGCGGGCCGGGTCGGCGAGCGCGTCCTTGGCCGCGAGCAGCACTGAGTACTGCGGAAGTGGGCTGGTCTTCAGCTCACGTGCGTCTGGACCGAGTGCGGCGCCGAACTGGCGGACGTAGACCACCGCGTCCGCCTCGCCGGAGGCGAACGTGGCACCAATGCTCGCGGCCGGAACGTTCACGACCTTGACATCGTCCTGGTCCAGCCCGACCGAGGCGAGCTGGTTGAGCAGATAGCCGTGCAGCGAAGTGCCCTGGGTGAACGCGATCCGCTTCCCCTTCAGACCGGCGAGGTCTCGGATGTCCGAGTCCTTCGGCACGAAGATGGTCTGGGAGTTCACGGACGACTCCGAGACGGCCACGGCGACCACGCCGGCATCCGAGGCGTTCGCGAACAGCACCGGGGTGTCGCCCATGAAACCGACATCGAGTCGGTCCGCGCTGAAGGCGGCATTCATGTGCGGCCCGTCCGCGAAGTTGTTCCAGTTGAGCTTGTAGGACGTCCCCTGCCCCTGGCCGGACAGGGTGATCGGCAGCTCCAGCGACTTGCTCTGGTCACCGATACGCAGCGTTCCGGCGGTTCCACCGGCGGACCCGCTGGAACCGGTGGAACCGCCGTCGTCCCCACCGCAGGCGGCGAGGCCGAAGGCGAGAACGGCGACCAGGCCGGCCTGGGCCAGCACCGGCCACCGCCAGCGGATCCGTCGATGGCGCATGAATGTCTCCAGGTGAAAGGAGCCGTCGGCACCTGTTCGATACCGACGGCCAGGCAGACGATGCAGAGAGATGAAGGGCGGGAGGAGGGAGGACGGAGGACGACGCGCCGAAGGAAAGCAGTGGAGAAAGGCGTCGAGGAAACAGCAGAAAAGGGGCGGCGGGGGGCGGTGGCGCACGGGTCAGGCGCCGCCGGCGCAGGCCGCACCCGTTGCGGGTACGGCCTGCGGCGGTTCAGCTGCCGAGGAACGGCTGCCCGGCGACCAGTTCGGACTCCTGCCCGTCGACGCCGACCGGAACATCACCTTCGATGGTCACCCGGTAGAGAACACGGTCGAACTCGAGGTGACTGAGGTCGGACGGACCGAGATGGGCCGTGGCCCGATTGTCCCAGAACGCGACATCGCCGGGGTTCCACTTGAATCGCACGGTGAACTCCGGCCGCGAGATCTGCTCGTAGAACAGCTCGAGAACACGGTGGCTCTGGCGGGGCGAAAGGCCGATGATGTCGTTGTCGCGGGCGGTGAAGCTCGGGCTCACGAAAAGCGCGCGCTCACCGGTCTCCGGATGCACTCGCACCACCGGGTGAATCGCCACCAGGGGGTTCGACTGGATCCGCCTTCCGTACTCGCCGCCCTCGAAGATCGGCAGGCTGAAGCTGTGCCGGGCCCGCAGGCTGTCGGCCAGCACCCGCAGCGGCTCCGGAAGCGACTGGTAGGCCGCGACCAGGTTCGTCCACGCCGTGTCCCCGCCGTAGGGCGGCACGATGTCGGCACGCAGGATCGAGCCGGCCGGCGGGTTGACCAGCGCGGTGACGTCGGTGTGCCACCCGTTGTCGTAGGTGGCCTTCCGCCGGTCACCGAAAAGCTTCGCGTACCGCCGGCTGTCGATCGGAAGGATCTCCGGGTGACCCGCGGGCGGCTCGGTCTCGTGCGGGTGCGCCGCGGTGAGCCGGCCGAACCGCCGGCCGAAGGCCACCTGCTGCGCGTGGTCCAGGTGCTGGTCGCGGAAGAAGACCACCTTCCAGGTCAGCAGGGCGGAACGGATCTCGGCGATGGTCGCGTCATCGAGATCCTCCCGCAGATCGACCCCGTGGATCTCCGCTCCGGTGTACCCCGACAACGGCCTGACGTCGATACCGATGCTCTGGACGGCTCCAGCCATCTGCACATTCACCCTCTCGGCGAGCGGAAGCTAACACGGAATTCCAGGGGAACGCACACAGGAAAGGCACGTCACATCACTCGGCCAGATCCCGGAAAGACACCGAGAAATTATCGACCGACACCCTGGAGCGGGCCTGCCGACCCCTTCCGGGGCGAACTATCCCGCCGATTCATCATCAGATGACCGGACAACGCTGGTCAATGTTTTCTGATCGAATGGAATTATTTCAGCGCCGCTTCCGGGAAACGACCGGGTACAGCCCCACCAGCTACCCCGGCCACCCCAGCTACCCCGGCCGCCCCGGCCGCGAGAACTGGATGGCGCGAGAATGCGTCCAGCGTCCGCGGGCTTCGGTGCACGGAGTTCAGCACGGCCGCCGTCGCCGCGACCGCGAGCACGTCCGCCCCGAAGCTGCTGGGCCGCACGACTGGCTCCGGATCCCGGCACGAACGGGAATGCGCGGCGATCTCCTCGAACAGGTCCGGCAGCAGCGCGGGCTGGAAAAGCACTCCCAGCTCGGTCAGCACCAGCAGCTCCGGATCGAGCATGTCCAGAAGGGTCGCGACCACCTTGGCGATGCCACCGAGCCGGCGGCGTACCAGCTCGACCGCCGCCGGTTCGCCCGCCGCGACCGCCTGTTGGAGCAGCATCGGGTCCGGTCGCGGCAGGATCCCGCGCTCGACCGCCCTCGCGAGCAGCGCGCGGTCGGACAGCGACGCCTGCGCGCAGCCACGCTCCCCGCACGGGCAGGGCTGTCGCGCACCGGGAACCGGCAGGTGCGCCACTCCCCCGGCGGCCGAGCGCAGGCCACGGTGGACCACACCCTCGGTCGCGATCGCGGCGTCCACCACGTTGCCCACGAACAGGTGGACGAGGCTGGACCGGGCACGAGGCCCACCGAAGAGGATCTCGGCCTCGGCCAGTGCGTGCGCGTGGCTGTCGACCCGGACCGGCAGACCGGTGCGGGCCGCCAGCAGCGGTCCCAGCTGGAGGTTGCGCCAGCCCAGCGGCTCATGCTCGACAACGGTGCCGGTCCGGCCATCGACGTGGCCTCCGGTCACCACACCGAGACCCAGCACCCGGCGGCGGCCGGCATGCCGCTGAAGGAACCGCGGCAGACCACGCGCGATGAGGGTGATCAGCTCGGCGGCGTCACCGCTGTGCGGCAGCTCCTCCCTGGCCACGGTCCGGCCCCGCAGGTCCACCAGGCCGAAGGTGAGGATGGGGACGGCGATGTGAACACCGCAGGCGAGATGCGTGTCGGTGTCGACGTCGATCGGCACGCTCGGCCGGCCCGCACGTGGCCCGCAGGCCGCGGCTGGCAGCTCCCGCAGCACACCCAGCGAGATCAGGTCCGCCGTCTGCCGGGACACCGCCGCGGGACTGAGCCCGGTCGCCGCGCCGATGAAGCTCCGGGCGACCGGGCCATGGTCGAGCACCGCACGCAGGACCGCGGCGGCCGAGCCCGACCCCCGCGACCGATCGCGCGGCCGATGGCCGTCGCGGCCGGTGTCCGGGATGTCGGAGCTGGCAACGGGCTGGTTCGTCGCGGGTGAGCTCGTGCGCGGACCGGGCACGGGGAACCTCCTACGCGCGTGTCGTCCCCTGCAAGGACGGCCGCCCGCGCAGTCGGGTGACGGGCGGCGGGCGACCGGTGACGAGCGGTTCGCGGGCGCGAAGCGTCGCCGTCAGCGCGTGGTCTGACAGAGCGCGCTGGCAACGCGCCGGAGATCGATATGAGCACGACCGACGAGATGCGCGTGCTCACCCATGGGACGAAAAGCTAGGCCATCCATCTCACCTTGTCAACAAGCTCGGTGTAGATATGGGTAAATCTCCGGGGTGTGCGGTCAGCCCCGCGCCGGTGCCAGCGGCGCCGTACCCAGGCCCGCGACCGGTCCGTCCGCGGGGGGAGCGCCGGCCCGCCGGCGGTAGGACGACGGCTTCTCCCCGCAGTGCTGGGCGAAGGCCCGCGCGAACGCGCTCGGGTTCTCGAAGCCCACGGCCGTGGACACCTCGAGCACCGACAGGTCCGGGTTCGCCAGCAGCGCCATCGAACGCAACAGCCTCGCCTGCAGGACGTAGTGCCGCCACGACATGCCGAGCGTGGCCTGGAACTGCCGGCGCAACGTCCGCTCCGACACGCCGACGGCACGGCTGACCGCGCCGACGGAGGCGGAGTCGAGATGCGTCTGGGTGTAGGCGATCGCTGCCGCGACGACTGGGTCGGACGTCGTGGGCAGGCTCAGCGGAGCCTCATGGTCCAGCGCCTCCGCGACGAGATGGCCGAGGGTCCGGAAGAACCCCTGCGCCACCGGGTCGTCGCCAGCACGGGCGATCGGCCAGCGCAACGCATAGATCATCATCTCGCGGATGAGTGGCGGCACGGCGATGATGCGCGCACGGTCACCCGGCCGCGGGACGAGCCCGGGGTCGAACACGACGGAGATGGTCCGGGCGGCCGGGTTGAGCGTCGCCTGATGTTCCAGGCCCGCGGGAATCCAGGCGGCCTGCTGCGGCGGGAGCAGATAGTGTGCGCTCTCCGTCTCCACCTCGACGACGCCGGCGACGGCGTACTCGATCTGGTGCATGCTGTGCGAATGCCAGCCGGTTACCAGGGCGGTGCCGTCGTGCAGGTAGCTGCCGGCGAGCGCGTGGCCCCCTCGGCGCATGTCGATGACGCCGATCCTGGCCGGTTCAGCAGCTCTGTCAGCCGAATAGACGGTAGCGGCCACCCGGGTAAGAATAGGCGACCCGAGCCGGTGGCGAAGGCCGAATTCCAGGCCACGCGGGCCTGCCGGGCCCGCCAGGCCGGCACCCTGGGCCGGCCGAAGTCCGTCGGCCACCCACGGCACAGATCAACACCGGGCCCTTTCCATCGTCGACTCGGGCCGGCGACATCCCTGATCATGTAGCGGGAGCTGGAAGAGGCTCACTATGCTGGGCGGATGCCTGGCCTGCCAGCATCCAGAAATCAAGCGATCAGGCATCGCGTTCGGTGCGTCCGGCGGATCGGAGCGCGCCCGGCACCTTCGACGGACGCGTGCGGATCGCCGGCATGAGTTCAGGACAACGCCGCCAGGGGAGCGAGGAGTCCGGGACCCGTACCGCCCTGCTCGACGCGACTGCCCAGATCATGCTGGAAGAGGGGTACGCCGCCGTCAGCTCCCGGCGGGTCGCGGCCCAGGCCGGGATCAAGCCCGCCCTCGTGCATTACTACTTCCGGTCGATGGACGATCTCTTTCTGGCCGTGTTCCGGCGCGGTGCGGAGGCGAACCTGGCTCGGCAGCAGGCGGCCCTGCGCGAGCCGCGCCACCTGTGGGCCCTGTGGGAGATCGACATCGATCCGCGTGGGACCGCGCTGCTCACCGAGTTCATGGCACTCGCCAACCATCGCAAGGCCATCCGCGCGGAGATCGCGGCCTACGCGGAGCGGTTCCGCGAGACGGAACGCGCCGCGCTGGCAGCGGCCCTCGAGGCTCGGGGCGGCGCGCCGGCCGAGATCGACCCGCTGGTGGCGACCCTCTTCATGACGGGCATATCGCGCATTCTGGTCATGGAGCGTGCACTGGGAATCACCATGGGCCACCAGGAGACCCTGGAGCTGGTGAACCTGTGGCTGGAGGCGCTGGATCCGGCCGAGGAGCACTGACCGGGCCCTGCCCGCCGTCCCGGCGCTCCTGACCGCGGCCCCGGCGCTCCTGACCGCGGCCCCGGCGCTCCTGACGGTCCCGGCGCTCCTGACGGAAGCGGAGCACGGTGGTCAGGGCCAGTGCCACGGCCGCGCCGAGGAACGGGAAGGACGGCGGGACGTAGCGGTAGTCGAAGCCCGCGGTGGCCGGCGGCAGCAGCAGCGCGAGCAGCGCGACCCCGGCCAGCAGCAGAAGTGGCGCGCGCCTGGTCCGATCGCGGACCGACAGGACCAGGCCGGCGAACGCGGCCAGCAGCGCGATACCGATCGCCGGCGCGGGCACCCGGACGTCACGCTGATACGAGACCAGCCAGCCGGCGGCCGGGGAATGCACCGTGGTGGCGAATTCGCCGCCCTCGAAGGCGCGCATGTCGGCTGCCTCGCGGTCCTTGCCCTGCAGGGGAATCGTCGCGGAGGCGAAGAGGTACCGCTGGGCCACCATCCGGCTCGGATAGTCCGCCAGACGTGATTCGAAGGTGCGCCTGAAGTCGTGGGCGACGGTGCGAAGGTAGTCCAGCGGCTGCCGGGTGATCGCCGCGGTGGCGAACTGGCGCGCCAGTTCCTCCTTCTCCGGGCTGAAGGTCTCCCCGGGGACGTCGAACAGCGGTGTGTCGCCGTGCCAGATGTAGTTCGACGGCTGCTGCCGCTCGCCCACCGGCTCGGCCGGGCAGAGAACCCGTAGTTCCTCCGGCGGGTCGATCACGGCGCAGTCGGCGAACGTCGCCGTCCGGGAGTAGAGGAAGATCCCGGTGCTGCCCGAGATCGCGAATGTTCCGTGCTCGGCCTTGTACCAGCCGCTGTAGGCGGCCAGCGGCAGTGTCAGGGCCACCGCGAAGACGCCGACGGACCGCCAGCCGGGCCATCTGGCCACCAGCCACAGCGCCGCGACCAGCGCCAGAGGCAGGCCGACGGACCTGGTCACCGAGGCGGCGCTCAGCGCGAGGCCGGCGCCGAGCGCTCCCAGCACACCCACCCGGCGGTTCCAGAGCAGGCACATGACGGCGCCGAACAACAGCGCGGTGAAAAGCGTCTCGGACAGCACCATGTGTTCCAGCGCGATCTGGTAGGCATCGAACAGCTGCGGCACGGCACCGCCTGCGGCGAGCCAGGCCGGGCTGCGCAGCCGCAGCAGCAGCAGGTAGATTCCGACCCCGACGGCAAGCCCGATCAGATGCTGAGCCAGCACCACCAGCTCAAAGCTGTGAAACGGGAGAAAAGCCCGCAGGAACATGCTGTAACCAGCTGGCCGGACGACATAGGGCTCGGGGCGCAGCGCCACGCCGACATAGTCGTAGCTGTCGTTGAACCATAGCGCTGGTCGATATCCGAAAACCGCGGCCAACCGCACGGCGAGAGCACCGAGAAAGAGCGCCACAAACAGGCAGTGCCACCAGCCGCCGGTGCGGCCCCAGACACCCTTTGACGCGCCCCCGCGGCGCACCGCGCGGTGCTTTGGACGGTGGGTGGGGGCGTGCCCGGGCACGGTCCGGAGCGTAGCGTTCCCGGCCGAAGACAGCAAATCCGGGCGAGACTGCCACCAACCGACACCGACTACCATCAGCTACCCGGCCCAGCACGCTCCGTTTTGCACGGTTCCACACCGTTGTGCGCCGTTGCGCACCCGAGGTATCGGCTCCACACCCGAGGCACCAGCCCGGAGCGAGCGCGCTGGACACCCGACGACCGCCCCCCAGGCATGAAACGTGTCGCGCGACCAGACCACGCCAGGCATCGGACAGATGACGGATCAGCTGGCGAGGATTGGGCCCCGGATCGGGCGAACCAACGGCGCGTGAACATTTTCGGACCGCGCCACCCCTTTCCCGGGCGGCCAATAAAAACCCTCCCATGACCCAACTCAACCGACGCACCGTCATCCTCGGCGGGATGGCGGGAGTGGGAACTGCGCTGGCGGGCGTCTCGATCGCCCGGGCCGCGTCCTACCCCTTCACTCTCGGTGTCGCCTCCGGCGAGCCCACCGCGGACGGATTCGTTCTGTGGACCCGCCTCGCGCCCAGTCCTCTCAACGCGGACGGACTCGGCGGAATGTCGAGCGCCAATGTCACCGTGGAGTGGCAGGTGGCGACCGACCAGTACTTCACCACGCTCGCCGCCAGCGGATCGACGACCGCCGTCCAGGCCTGGGCGCACAGCGTCCACGTCGAGGTCAGCGGCCTGCAGCCGAACAGCGAGTACTGGTACCGGTTCCGCGCGTCGGGCCAGATCTCCCCGGTGGGCCGCGCCCGCACCGCGCCGGCCGTCGGCACCAGCCCCACCCTGAAGATGCTGTTCGCCTCCTGCTCGCACTACGAGGCCGGCTACTTCACCGCCTACCGCCGGATGGCCGAGGAGACCCCGGACCTGATCCTGCACCTCGGCGACTACATCTACGAGGGTGGCGCCGGCAGCTCCGGCGTGCGCACGCACCAGCCGAGCGCGGAGATCACCTCCCTGGCGAACTACCGGGTGCGGCACGCCCTTTACAAGACGGACGTCGATCTGCAGGCCGCGCATGCCGTCGCACCCTGGATCCCGGTGTGGGACGACCACGAGGTCGAGAACAACTACGCGAACCTCGTCCGGGAGAACTCCACCCCCGCCGGGGACTTCACGGCCCGGCGGGCCGCCGCGTACAAGGCGTACTACGAGCACATGCCGCTGCGCTCGGCGCAGATCCCCGTCAGCCAGAACATGCAGCTCTACCGGCGGCTGCGCTGGGGCAGCCTGGCCACCTTCCACATGCTCGACACCCGGCAGTACCGCGACGACCAGGCCTGCGGCGACGGCACGCAGGTCTGCGCGGACGCCGATCTCGCGAGCCGCACGCTGACCGGGGCCGCGCAGGAGACCTGGCTGCTCGACGGCCTCGGCCAGCACCTCGGCACCTGGGACATCATCGGCCAGCAGGTCTTCTTCGCGCAGCGGCTGAGCTCCGCCGCCGGCGCGAAGAGCATGGACGCCTGGGACGGCTACACCGCCAACCGCGGCCGCATCCAGGCCGGCTGGCAGGCCACCGGCAACGACAGCGTCGTCGTGCTCACCGGGGACGTCCACCAGCACTGGGCCTCGAACATCATGGACAACTACACGACGCAGAACCAGGTGATCGGCACCGAGCTGGTGACCACCTCGATCACCTCCGGCGGTGACGGCACCGGCGCCGGAACCGGCCTGTCCACCCTGAACCCGCACGTGAAGTTCAACTGGAACCGCCGCGGCTACGTACGCACCGTCACCACCCCCGCCCAGATGACGGTGGACTTCCGCGTGCTCAACCAGGTCACCGTGCGTGGCCTGGCGGTCAGCACGGCGCAGAGCTACGTGATCCAGGCCGGGAACCCCGGCCTCCAGACGGTCTGAAGGGGGCAGCGATGCACAGGCGCAACAGGCGCATCACCCGTGTCGCGGTCATCGGCACCGCGGCGACGGCCGCCCTCGCCGGCATGCTCGCCGGACCGCTGGCCGGCACCGCGCTCGCGGACGGAACCACGACGGCCGACGTCACCTGGACGGTCGCCAACACCGATGCCACCGGGGACCAGGACAACGCGGAGGTGTCCGCGACCCGCAACGGCTACACGGCTGTCGTCTGGGAGGACGACCGCGACACGACCGCCCCCGAGGACACCCTGCACACCGAGGTCTACCTCCGTCTCTACAAGGACGGGACGTCCCTGTACGAGAAGCAGCTGTCGACGGGTGGCAGCGGGAACTGGCGGCACGTCCAGCCCGACGTCGCCCTGCACGACGACGGCACCGCGGTGGTCATCTGGGCGGAGGACCCGGACGGCAACGGCTACTACAACATCGCGGTGCGCGCGGTGAACACCGCCGGCACGGTGACCGGATCGGCGCAGGCGAACGCCGACTCCACCGGGCAGCAGCTCAACGCGCACGTCGCCGCGGACCCGGACACCGCCGGCTTCGCGGTCGCCTTCGAGGACGTCCAGACCGGCACGGAACCGACGGTGCGCCTGTCCGGCTTCGCGTCGATCTCGTCCAAGACCTACGAGGTCCAGGTGAACACGGCCGGCGGCACCCACCACCGGCCGGACGTCGCCCAGGACGCCGCGGGCAACGCGATCGTGGTCTGGGACGAGGACGGCGACGGCAACGGCGCGTTCAACGTCGGGCGCAAGGTGTTCACGCCGTCGGGCGGGGTGAAGGTCGCCCAGACCATCGCCAATGTGGCGACCGCCGGGGACCAGGACCACCCGTCGGTGGCGGCGAACTTCAACGGTGACTACGTCGTCGCCTGGGAGACCGACCAGAACGGCACCGCGCAGGTCGGTGCCCGGTCGTTCAGCGCGGCGAACGTGGCGGGCCCGGAGGTCATCCTGCCCGGCGCGGACCCGCAGGCCGGCATCGACGACCAGCGGCGCGCCGTGGTCGCCTGGGCCCAGGGCGCCGACGTCTACGCCCAGGGCCTCAACGTGGACGGCACCAGCACCGGCCGGCTCCCGCAGCTTCGGGTGCACACCACCATCGCCGGCAAGCAGGACGAGCCGGCGCTGGGCGTCAACGCGTGGGGCCAGATCGTGATCGCCTACACCGACGACCACGACGGCAACACCTTCGACCAGGTGTACCTGGGCACCGGGCTGGTCAACAGCACCTGGTAGCGGCTGGCCGGGGCGATCAGCTCAGCCAGGCACGGTTCGGCTCCGGTGGGTCGTCGCGTACGGCCCACCGGAGCCCGCACCACTGCTCGACCCGCATCACCGCTCGACCCGCATCACCGCTCAGTGGCGAAGGCCCGCCGGCAGTATCCGATCAACTCCCCGGCCGCGGGATTTCGCTCCGCGCGCCAGACCAGCGCGAGCACCGCCGGGACCGTCATATCCGTGATCGTCACGGCGGTGAGCTGGGCGCGGTGCCCCGCGATCATCGATTCGGCCATGACCGCCACGGCGAGACCCCGGATGGCCAGCGCGGCCAGTGCGTCCGGCGCGCTGGCCTCCAGGGCGATCGTCGGCCGGATCTCCTGGGCCGCACAGTACTGGTCGATCATCGTTCGCAGGCCGGTACCGGCGGGCAGGCACACCAGCGGGTGTTCGCACACCTCGCGCAGCAGGGCACCTCCGCCCCGGCGGGCCAGCGGGTGCCCGGCGGGGACCGCCGCGACGAGACGGTCCCGCACGACCACACAGGCGTCGAGCCCGTCCGGCGCCGGCGCGGCGCCGGCCAGGCCGACCAGCGCCGCGTCCAGCGCCCCGGTGCGCGTCTGTTCGATCAGATGGTCGGAACGGTCCTCCCGCACGGTCAGCTCGATCCCCGGACGCGCCTGATGGAAGGCTGCCAACGCGTCGAAGAGCGGCTCCAGGGTGCAGCCGGAGATCATGCCGAGGGCCAGCCGGCCGCGGACCAGGCCGGTCACCTCGCCGACCGTGTGGCCCACGGCGCTGGCCGCGGCCAGGGTGGCGCGGGCATGCTCCAGTGCGGCCCGGCCGGCCGCGGTGAGAGCGGTTACCCGCCCTGACCGGTCGAAGAGGTCAGCGCCAAGCTCCCGCTCGAGCTGCCGGATCTGCGCGCTCACCCCCGACTGGCTGATCCTCACCCGCTCGGCCGCGCGGGTGAAGCTCCGCTCCTCGGCGACGGCGACGAAGTACTCCAGCTGCCGCAACTCCATAACCAAGGATTCTAGATCCTAGAAGAAGCATCCGTTGGACTTCTGATTCCCAGCACGAGAACGTTACGGCCAGGGGCTCCGATCCCCGACTCGCCGACGAGGAACGCAGGTACCGCCATGCGCAAGTGGTTGCCGCTGCTGACAGTCTGTCTCGGAACGTTCATGCTGCTGATCGACGTCACGATCGTGAACGTCGCCCTGCCCGACCTCGTGAACGACCTCGGTGCCTCGCTCAGCGCGCTGCAGTGGGTCATCGACGCCTACGCGCTGTCCCTGGCGGCGCTGCTGCTCGGGGTCGGCTCGATCGCCGACATCGTCGGGCATCGCCGGATGTACATCGCGGGGCTGGGGCTGTTCGCCGTCTCCTCCCTGTTCTGTGGCCTCGCGCCCGGGCCCGGCACCCTGGTCGCCGCACGCGCGGTCCAGGGTGTCGGTGCGGCGGCGATGTTCGCCACGACCTTCGCCCTGCTGAACAGCTCCTACACCGGGCGTGACCGCGGCACCGCCTACGGGGTCTGGGGGGCGGTGTCCGGCGCGTCCAGCGCGGTCGGGCCAATCCTCGGCGGGCTGCTCACCGAGGGCGTGTCCTGGCGCTGGATCTTCTTCGTGAACCTGCCGGTCAGCGTGATCGCGATCGGCCTCTGCCTGACAGCGCTGAGTGACACCCACCCGCCGCGGCGGGTCCGCGTCGATCTCGGTGGCATCGCGACGTTCACCGGCGCGGCCGGCGCCCTGACCTACGCGCTCATCCGGGCGAACGAGGACGGCTGGTCCGACGCCGTGGTCTGGTCACTGCTCGCCGCATCCGCCGTGCTGCTCGCCGGATTCGTCGCTGTCGAGGCCCGGGTACGCGAGCCGCTCTTCGACCTGGCGCTGCTGCGCGACCGGCGGTTCGTCGCGGTGCTGCTCACCGGCCTGCTGCTGACCTTCGCCGCCTTCGCGGCCTTCACCTACTCCTCCATCTGGCTGCAGTCGGTGCTGGGCATGGGCCCGCTCGGCGCCGGGCTCACCGGGATTCCGCTCTCGGTCGCCGCGTTCGCCGTGTCCGCCGGCCTCGGCCGCATCCTGCACGAACGGCGACCCGACCGGGTGATCTCCCTGGGTCTGCTGCTCATCGGCCTCGGCGCGCTGCTCGTCGCCGCGCTCGTCCACGGATCGGCACGTTGGCCGGCGCTGCTGCCCGGCTTCGCCGTCATCGGCCTCGGTGTCGGCCTGGTCATCCCGATTCTCGGCTCGGTGTCGATGTCCTTCGTTCCGCCGCAGCGTGGCGGCATGGCCGCCGGCGCGGTCAACACCGCCCGCCAGCTCGGCTACGCCATCGGGATCGCGGTGCTCGGCAACGTCTTCGCCGCACGCGCCCACACCATCCTGGCCGAGCGGGACGTCCCGGCCGCGGCACAGGTCGCGCACGCCGTCGCCGGTGGCGGAAGCCGCCAGCTTCTGGGTGCGAGCGAGCCCGCCGCGCGCCCGGCGCTGGACGGGGCCCTGCACGCGGCCTCCGTCGGCGCGCTCCAGATGACCTTCGTCGTCGCGGGCACCGTCGGCGTCGTCGCCAGCCTCGCCGTCGCCTACCTGATGCGTCCGCACGGCGGTGGTGGCGGCGCGGAGCCCGTCCCGGCTCAGGACCACGCAGCCGCGATCGGGCCCGCGGCGACGCCGGCCACGTCCTGACTTGCCCCGTTAGCTGCGCTTACACTCTTGTCTCGCCAACGGGGGTAGACGGCGGGGGGTGTCGGCCATGCGCCGGCTCGGTTCGCATTACGTCCTGAGCGAGCGGCTCGGCCGCGGCGCGACGGGTGAGGTCTGGCGCGGCGAGCGGGAGGCGGACGGCACGCCGGTCGCCGTCAAGATCCTGCGCGCCGAGCTGGCGGACGACGACGAGGTCGTCGACCGGTTCCTGCGGGAACGCAGGGTCCTGCTCGCCTTCGACCATCCGCATCTGGTCAAGGTCCGCGATCTCGTCGCCGAGGGCGGGACACTGGCGATCGTCATGGACCTGGTCGACGGGGTCGACCTGCGTGGGCACCTTCGCCGCCACGGTCCGCTGGAGCCGGCCGAAGCGGTGCGACTGGCCGCCGAGGTGCTCGACGCGCTGGGCGCCGTGCACCGCCAGGGGGTGGTGCACCGCGACGTCAAACCGGAGAACATCCTGGTCGACACCACCGACCCGGGCCGCCCGCGGGCCATGCTGACCGACTTCGGGATCGCCCGGCTCGCCCACGGCCCGGCGATGACCCGGCTCACCGGGCTGATCGGCACCCCCCGTTACATGGCGCCGGAGCTCTCGGACGGCACCCGCGCCACCCCCTCAGCGGATCTCTACAGCCTCGGGGTCGTCCTGTACGAGCTGCTCAGCGGCCGGCCGCCGTTCGACGCGGAACACCCGATCGCGATGCTGCGCGCGCACCTGGAGCAGACGCCCGCGCCCCTCGACGAGCTGCCGGGCACGCTCTGGCCCACCCTCGCCCGCCTGCTCGCCAAGACGCCGGCCGACCGGCCGGGCACCGCCGGCCAGGCCCGGCTGGAACTCACGACCGCGCTGCCGGGGGCACCGAACACCACGACAGATCCGAACGGCCCGGGCAGCCCGGATGGCCCGGATCATCAGAACGACCCGGACGCAACCATGATTTCCACCGGCGGATCGGCCCCAGCCGGGAAGACGACGGCCGGGGCGGACAGGTCCGCGACTCCGGACGAAACGATCATCTCGCCGCGACTGACCACCCCGTTGCCCGCCACCACTGCGCCCGAGACCGCTCTGCCCGCCACCGCTGATCCCACGCTCAACACGCTCCTCTCCCCAGTGCTCGCCAGCGACTCCCCGGTGACGACCAACGGGCCGGCGAAAGGCGGCGCGGCGCCGAGCGGCCCAGCCGCGGAGTCGATCGACGCCGCCCCAGCCCCAGCTCCGGTCGCCTCCCCGGGCAGGGCCCGGCCCGGCTGGCCGGTGTGGGTCGGGGTCGCCGCCGCGGCGGCGGTGCTCATCTCGGCCGGGTCATGGGCCCTGGCCGCGGCCGGTGGCGGGGGCGGCGGCGGCGACCAGGGCAGCAGCACCGCCGCCGTGGTGAACCCCCTGGCGTCCGCAGGGCCCGGCAAGCCAGCGACAGCGACCGGCACAGCGGCGACGACGACAGCCACGTCGGCGGCAGCGAACGGTTCGGGGACCGCCTCGCCATCCGGGGCGCCGTCTCCGTCCGCGACGGCGGACGTCGCGACCGCCGGTCCGGGTCCGACCAGGGAAGCGGTCCCCCAGCCTGCCCACCAGACCCAGCCAAACCAGGCCAACCAGCCCACCGCGCAGCCGCCGGCCCAGACCACCGACGACGGGCGCGGCACCGTCCCGGGGGTGGTCGGCCAGACGCTCGACGGCGCCGCGGCCACCCTGAAACAGGCCGGCTTCAACAACCTTCCATACCTGTACAACTGCTACGGAGGCTCCGCCGGGCGGGTGGTGAGCCAGAATCCGTCCGGCGGCACGCGCCTGGACCGCTCCGCGCCGGTGCGCCTGCAGGTCGAGGCGAACAACTGCGCGAAGGTGCCCGACGTCCGAGGGCTGTCCCTCAGCGCGGCCGCCGCCGCGATCAAGCAGCGAGGCTTCAACAACATCCCTTACATATACGAATGCCTCGGCTCGACGGCCCTGCTGACGGTCATCACCCAGTCCCCGGCCCCCGGGACCGACCTGGTCATCTCCCAGCCCGTCGAGCTCCATCTGCAGGCCAACAACTGCTGACCGGCTGCGCCAGTAACGGAACGTCGTCACCGAGCCGTCAGTCCGCCTGGCAGCCGAGTGACCGCAAGGGCTGCGCCGCCGTTGCGGCTTCCGAGAAAGAAATGAGGATTTCGGCTGCCGCAGCAACCGAAATCCTCACTTCTTGCGGATCGTAAAGCGACTGCATGCCCCGTTTGTCACTATTGACGGAAATTGCCGGCGCTTTCCAACGCAGGATTCCAGTCGGGGCCCGGTCGATCCAGCCGACCGGGCCGGCATCGGCGAACCAGTCGAGCCGTCAGCCGGCGTGGCAGCAGACCTCGAGCTCCATACCGTCCGGATCGCGGAAGAACAGTGACCACTCGCCGCCGAGGCGCTGGATCTCCCCGATGTCGGCGCCCAGCTCGCGCAGCCGGTCACGGGTCGCCTCCAGAGTGGCCAGGGAGTCCACCGCCAGGCCGAAATGGTCGATGGGCCCCCGCCCGCCGATGCGGCGCCGCTCTCCGATGATCTCCTCGGCCGGCACCTCGAAGACGTTGAGCGCGGCACCCCCGCCGAGGTCGAGAATCGCCATCCGAGGGTGGCCTTCTCGCGCCGCCATCTCGAAGGTGACCACGGCTTCGAAAGCGTCGGAATAGAACTTCACAATATTGTCAAGATCAGCTGTAAGCGTGGCGACGTGGTTGAATCCCGCGGTGGTTGGCACTGCGTCCTCAATTCACTCGGAACACCGGCTTCACCACAGTCTGACATCGACCCGTCAGGTGTTGGTGCGGGCCACCAAACCGGCCAGCGCCGACCGGTCGATCTTGTGAAGCGGGGTGAGGGGCAGCGCGTCGACCAGGACCAGGTCCTCGGGCAGCTTGTAGGTGGCCAGCTGGCCACGCAGGTGGGCGGTGAGATCGGCGAGCGTCGGCGGCCGGTCCGGGTCGCGCGCCACGACCACCGCCACCCCACGCTCACCGAGGATCTCGTCGGCCCGCGGCTGCACCGCGCACTCGGCGACCAGTGGATGGGTGCTCAGCAGCGCCTCCACCTCGGCCGGGATCACGTTGTAGCCGCCGCGGATGTACATCTCCTTCTTCCGGCCACGCAACCGGACCAGGCCCCGCTCGTCGACGAGGGCCAGATCCCCGCTGCAGACCCAGCCGTCGACCAGCGCCTCGGCGGTGGCCCGCGGGTTACGCCAGTAGCCGGCCATCGCGCTCGGGGTGTGCAGCCAGAGCTCGCCGACCTGGCCCGTCGGCAGCGGCCGGCCGTCGTCGTCCCGGATCTCGGCCCTGATCCCCGGTCGTGGGCGGCCGACCGAGTGCATCGCCTCGTCGTCGTCGGCGTCCGGGGCGGTGCCCAGGCCGCAGCCACCGGTCTCGGTGGACGAATACCGCACGCAGTAGGGCGCCCCGAACCGGCGCCGGGCCTCGGCGACGAGCGCCGGCGGTGAGGCAGCGGCCCCCGCGATGAGCATCTGGACCGCCGACAGGTCGAAACCGTCGAAGTCCGGATGGCGCAGCATGAGCGCCAGCTGCGGCGCGACGGCGTTGACCACCGGCACCCGCTGCGCCGCCAGCAGGGCCAGCGTCCGCCCGGCATCCCAGCGGTCCTGCAGATGGATGCGCAGGCCACGGCGCAGATACCAGGGCAGCTTCGTCATGAAGCCGACGTGGGCGAACTGCGTGGAGTTGAGCATCGGCTCGCCGGGGGTCCCCGACCACTCCCGGCCCGTGTCGATAAGGGCCACCGCGTCGAGCTGGGCTTCGGTGAACACCGCGGCCTTGGGTGCCCCGGTGGTGCCGGATGTGAACACGATCGCGACCGGGCGGGCCGGGTCAGCCGGTGGCGTGGCCGGAACCGGCGTGCGCGCGCCGCTCCCGCGCGCCCATCGCAGCAGCTCGTCCACCTCACCGGGCTCGCTCAGCACGAGCTTGGGATCGACGGATTCGGTCAGCCGCTCCTGCTCGGGCGGTGCGAGGGCCGGGTTGACCCCGGCGGTGACAGCGCCCAGCTTCGCCGCGGCCAGATAGGCGAGCACGTACTGGCCGCGTGACGGCAGCCGGAGCACGATCCGGTCACCGGGGCCGAGCCCGCGGGCGGCGAGGCCCGCGGCGACGCTGTCGGAACGCTGGTCGAGCTCGGCGAAGCTGAGCCGGGCTCCGTCCGGCTCGACGAGGGCGGTGGCCGCGCCGAACCTCCGGCCGGCCTCCCGGACGGTGTCGGGCAGCCGCACCGGTGATGACGACGGCGCGCGCACCGCGGGCACCGCGGGCACCGCGGCCGACGCAGCCGGACCGACCGGAACGACCGGAACTGCTTGCCCGGACGGCACCGGGCTGTTCGCCGCGGCCGGAGCGAGGGGACCGTTCACGGGTGACGCGGGATGTCCGTCCACGGGTGAATCGTCTCCTCCCAGGTGTCGCCGACGCCATCAACCGCGGTGACCCGCTGAAAGCGCCGCCGGTGGCCTATGACATCCCGGCCGGTCCGCCGTCGGTCATGCTGGATCGTCGTCCGGTCATCCGGCGAGTGAAGGGGCCGCGTCGATGCCGATGGACGCACATCTGGTCATCGGGCTCGGCTGCCTGGTCGCGGTGGCGGCCGGGTGCCTGCTGTGGGCCCGGGTCGACCGGGCTCCGGCGGTGGCGACCGCGGTGGTGCGGGCCGTCATCCAGCTCACGCTGGTCAGCCTCGCGCTACGCGGCGTGTTCGCGGCCCCACCGGCCGCCGTGGCGGCGCTGGCCGTGATGCTGACCGCCGCAGTGATCACCGCCGCGCGCAGGCTGACGGCCTTCCACCGACCGCTGCCGGCCGTGGCCGGCTCGTGCGTGGCCGGCGCCGCGGTGACCCTGGGCATCGTGTTCGCCGTGCCGGTTCTCGACCCGTCGACCCGGCACCTGATCGCCCTGTCCGGCAGCGTCTTCGGCGGCACCATGACGGCCTGCACCCTGGTCGGCCGCCGACTGGCCGACGGGCTCGTCCGCCGCCGTGACGAGGTCGAAGGATGGCTCGCCCTCGGCGCCACCCCGCGGCAGGCCTGCGCGCAGATCGCCCGTCAGGCCGTCGGCGAGGCGCTGGTGCCCGCCCTCGACCAGACCCGCACCACCGGACTGGTGACCCTGCCCGGCGCGTTCGTCGGAGCACTGCTGGGCGGCGCGAGCCCGGCCGACGCGGCCCGCTTCCAGATCGTCATCCTGACCGGCCTGCTCACCGCCGAGACGGTCGCCGCCGTCGCCCTCGCCTACCTCCTCGGCGCTCCCCGTGTACTCCCCTCCGCCGGCGAGCACCAACCAGCCCACCGCGGCGCCCCGTAGCGCCGTCCCAGCCGATCAGCGGACCAATGACCCGGGCGTCGGCGGACCGTGCGAGCCGACGACCGGCCTCGGTTCGAGTCCAGTGCCGGACCTCAGTGTTTCCTCTCGGGAAGCACCGAAGACGATCCTGAGAGAGCCACAGCACACTGCGAGGCGACGTTGATTCATCCTGCCCCCGCCGGGATCAGCACTCCGGCCCTTGTCGTCGATCTCGACACCGTCGAGGACAACATCGCCCGGATGGCCCGGATCGCCACCGAGCGAGGGTTCGAGGTGCGACCCCACATCAAGACCCACAAGACCCCGCAGCTCGCCGCGCTGCAACGCGCCTCGGGTGCCAGCGGCCTCACCGTGGCCACCATCGGCGAGGCCGAGGCCTTCGCCGACGCCGCGTTCGACGACCTGTTCATCGCATACCCCCTGTGGCTCGACCAGGCCAGGAGTAACCGGCTGCGGCGGCTGGCCGATCGCGCGCAGGTCACGGTCGGCGTCGACTCCGTCCCGGCCGCCCGTCGCCTCGGCGCGGCGAACCTGCCGGTAGAGGTGATGATCGAGGTGGACAGCGGCCATCACCGCAGCGGAGTGGCACCCGGTGACGCCGTCGGCCCGGCCCTCGCCGCCGTCGAAGCCGGTCTGCGGCTGCGCGGCCTGTTCACCTTCCCCGGCCACGCCTACCACCCCGGCGCCCGCATACGGGCGGCGCGTGACGAGGCGACCGCCCTGGCTACCGCGGCCGACGCCCTTCGAGCCGCCGGTCTGCACCCCACCGTGCTCAGCGGCGGCTCGACCCCGACCGCGGCGTACACACGACCGGGAACGGTCACCGAACTGCGCCCCGGGGTGTACGTGTTCAACGACGCGCAGCAGCTCGCGCTCGGTGCATGTAGCCCAGATCAGATCGGGCTCGCCGCCGCGACGACAGTGGTGAGCGCACCCGAGCCCGGCCGGTTCGTACTCGACGCCGGAAGCAAGGTACTCGGCGCCGACCGCCCCCCGTGGGCACCCGGATTCGGCTTCCTTCCGGCGTTTCCGGAGGCGGTCGTGACCGCACTGTCCGAGCACCACGCCGTGGTCACCGCCCCGCCGGGCCATCCGATTCCCACGATCGGGGAGACGACATTCATCGTGCCCAACCATGTCTGCTCGGCTGTGAACCTGGCCGACAGCCTCGTCGTCACCCGAGGCGGCACGGTGGTCGACCACTGGCCGGTCAGCGCCCGCGGCGCCAATCGCTGATGGGACCCGTACCGGGTCACTCTGCTTCCGCTCCCTGACCTCAGCGACCGTGGCGGATGCGATTTCTCAGGAGCGCGACGAGGTTCACCTCGACCGCCTTCCAGTCGTCGTCGATGACCGAGAAGACGACGGTGTCCCGCCAGGAGCCGTCGCGCCGACGAGCATGCTTCCGGAGCACTCCCTCGCGTCGGGCTCCCAGCCGGTCGACCGCACGCAGCGAGCGCTGGTTGAGGATGTCGACAAGAAGTTGGACCCGAACGGCGCCGAGCGCGCCAAAGGCGTACCGGAACAGCAGCAGCTTCGCTTCGACGTTGACGGGGCCGCCGCGAATGGCCTCCGAGAGCCACGTATAACCGATTGTCAGCTGCCGCCTGGCCTCGTCCATCAGGTACAGGGAGGTCGTTCCCACCACTGCCGCCTTCTCCACGTCGACCTGCGCGAGCGCCTGCCGCGCCGGACTACGCACGGCCGCGGCGACCGTCTCAGCCGACGGCGGCTCCGATTCCGGACCGAAAGGGAAATACCGCAGAATCTCGGGGCTGTCGTGCGCCTTGGCCAGCGCCTGACAGTCCACTTCTTCCAACGGCCGCAGGAGGACGAACTCCCCCCGCAGGGTCGGCGCTTCGTGCCATTGGCTCATCAGGCCAGCGTAGGCGGGTACGCAAGCTTGCGGACTGGACGGAGATCCGCTGCCGGCGGACCGCGGCCGTCGTCGACGCCGTGGCCGAGTCAGAAGCGTTCACGACCGAGCAGGCGCCGGGCTGCTAGAACAGCGTGACCGCGCGTAACTGCTACGGGTAACACAGGCTGATGGCACGGAGGGCGGGATAACTCGTGAACCGAGCGTTTACCCTGACAGCCGCGATCGGTTCTGCTTTCGCTGCCCTCCGTGCTGTCAGCGTCGTCTGCCAATGCGCGTCAACGGACGTCACTTGGTGGCACCGACGGTGGGAACACGCCGGGTCGTGATGATCTCGATGTAGTCCATGATGGTCGGGACATTGGGAAGGTGCAGTCCGGGGGGCGGTGGCGTGCCGACCTGTTCGATGGTCAGCGGCGCACCGGTATCGGAGAAGATCACATACGCGACGCCGAGACTGAGGCTGGACTTGTCGGAGACCACCAGGCCCACCGCATGACCGGGCCGGCCGGCATGGTCACGGGTCGGCCCGGCGTCGAAGACCGCGGGGATCTGCGCGAGGACCTCGTAGAGCGCGGCGTTCTGTGCCGGGTTCGTCAGACCAGTACTCAGGAACCTCAGGACCTCGCTCGTGACCCAGAGGTCGACGGGGTAACCCCGTGCCACGGCATAGGCCTTCAGCCTCGCCAGGATCTGCGAGGGGTCGGTGGGGGTCAGGGCCGGATCGTACTCGGGGGGCACCGGTGGACGGTCGGACCTGCCCTCGATCCAGTCGTCGTCGGGGGGGGTCGGACCGCCGATGTCCGCGCCGGCGCGGTCGATCTGCTGGATGTACCGTTCGCTGTGCACCGCCCCGTCGTTGCCACGCCACAGGTCCGTGATCGTCGTACGGGCGGTGGTCGTCGCCTTGTGGCGGGCGACGGCGACGTCGAGCCCGTAGCTCTGGGTGCGGACATAGATGACAGTCCCACTCCCGGCCTGTGCGCTCTCCCGCTGCCGGCGGGCCGCCTCCGACAGCGCCGCCACCGCACGATCGTGATCACCCGTGGTTGCGGTGAGGAGAGGTTCCGGCAGCAGGGGCAGGGCCGTGGCCTGGTCGTGTGTTCGTACGACCGTGAGCCCCAGGAGCGCGCTCGCGAGCACCAGGACCGTGGCTGCCGCCGTCAGGACACCCCGGCGGCCTCGGACCACGGCTCGACCACGTCTGCGCCCAGGCCGGTGGGACCGGGCGGACGGATCGGCGAGCAGAAGGGCCAGCAGATCCTCCCCACGCCGCTGCTCGACGGCACTGAGGGGGGCATCCGCCACCGGGTTGGAGGCGCTCAGGAGCTCGCGCACAACGACGAGATCGTCGATGTCGCCACGGTCGTCGCGGTCGGACATCATGACCCTTCCTGGAAAGTCATCGAAGCTGGGGCTTCGGCGACGGTCGGCGTCGAGGCGGCTTCCGCCAGGGCCGCCTCGAGACGGCGCCGGGCACGGTGCAGACGCACCTTCGCCGTGGCGGCGGACACCTCCAGAGCCACCGACAGGCCGCGAAGATCCAGCCCCTCCCAGCCAGCGAGCTGCAGGATCTCCCGGTCATCCGGAGAAAGCCGCTCCAACGCCTGCCAGGCCATGTCTCTGCGTACCGCCTCGTCGGCGATGTCCTCATCGGTCAGGGCGGTCGGGTCGGTGGCCAGCCCGAACCCGACCATCCGGACTTCGAGCCGCAGCCGCCGGATCCCCGCGCGGCGCTGGTTACGCACGACGTTGCCGGCGATTCCGTACAGCCACGCCCGGATCTCGTCCGAGGCGGCGGGGCGTCGCTGCCAATGCCGCCAAGCCGCGAGGAAGGTCTCCGACACGACGTCCCAGGCGGCCTCGTCACTTTCAAGGCGTCGCTGCGCGAACCGCAGGACCGCCCCGCGGTGCTCCCGGAACAGCGCCTCGAACGAGGGCACGGCCAGACTGGCAGGCACAGGGACAGTCCTTCCTCGGGGCGTCATCCCGTTCATGTCCAGCACCCCCCACCCGGTTACATCCACCGTCCTTCCCACCAAGATGTCGTCTGGATATCCGGGACCCCGGACGGCGCCCGCTTACGCAATCACCGCCGCGACGACGAAGGACTCGCCCTCAGCTGGCATGAGGCAAGAACGTCTTCCCCCCACCGAGGGCCCACAAAGGCCGCCCGCACAGCGATGACCCGTCCGGCGGGGTGGTGCTGACTCCGACCCGTGCCGGTGCGCTTCCAGGGGTGGCGCTGGGTTGGCGGACGCATCCACGGATGGCCTGTGGGGTCGTGTTCGGCGGGGCGGAGCGGCCGGTGATGGCGGAGCGCACGGCGGAGGTTCTGGGCGCGATGGGGTTCACGTTGAACCGGCCAGACGATGAGTTGGGCGCGCCGCTGGTGATCAGCGGGCCGTAATCGACACCGGTCGCGCCGCAACGAGCAAAGCGACCTCGACCGGCAGCGCCGATCGAGGCCCCTTGTCGCGTTCCAGCCGATTACCGGTCGGAGGATGCGTCGATGTCGATGGTGAGGACGTCCGCTGAACCAGCCGACGGCACGATCCGACCACCACCACACCTGCGAGGCCAGCGGCCCGGCCCGGCCCGGCCCGGGGGATTCCGACCCCAGCCTGCCCTGGAAGCCCACCCAACCACCCAGGGCCAACTCCACGCCGGCCGGCCGGGGGGCTCCGGGGGGTCGACCCCCCGAAAAAATCGCGGCCCGCCGCGAAGCTGACCAAAAGTCAGCGAGCACGACGGGCCGGCTCGTGGAGGTGAGGGGACTCGAACCCCTGGCCTCCTCCGTGCGAGGGAGGCGCTCTACCAGGCTGAGCTACACCCCCTGGAAGCAACTGAAGCTTACAGGACGCGGGACGAAAGTGGGTGGGCGCCCCCTCCGGTAGTTGTCTCGTCTGGTGGGTGGGCTTCTGACGGCGATGTGCCGGCGGCGGCGAGCCCCGGCTGGTCGACGCCGGTGGCTCTGGCTGTCGCGAGAACGGAGTACGTCCGCTCGGTGAAGGCCATGGCGGGTTCGGTTGACGGGACGGCTCTGGCCGGCCTGGACGGCCTCGGTTGACGGGGTGACTGGCCCTGGGCTGGTACCAGGCGTGGGGCGGGTGGCCGGTGGCCGGTGGCGGTGACGAGGCCGGCCAGTACGAGCATTGATTCGAAGATGGCGGCGGCTTCGGCGGCGGCGAGCAGGCCTGCCTCGTGGCCGCGCCAGCCGCGGGATCGGGCGCCGTCGAGCACGATCCTCGTGTCGGGCCGCGGTTCGGGTCCGTCGCCGCCCCTGCCGCTGCCGGACTCGCCGCCGCCGCTGCCGCTGGGGCCGGAGTCGGGGCCGGGGCCGACGAAGACCAGCCGTCCGCCGGTGGGCACTGTCCGGTCCTCTACCGGGCGGTTCTCCCACAGTTCGAGGGTTTCCTCCGGGCTCCAGGCCTCGTCTCGCAGCGGGGTCTGCCAGGCCGCGCGTCCGGGCCGGTAGACGTCCAGGTGCACCCGGACGCCCCGGCAGCGGAAGTGCAGCCCGGTGCCGTCGGCGGTGATGGCCTTCAGGTCGATGGGGACAGCGCTGCTGCCCGGGCAGGTGACGAATCCGCGGTCCCGCAGCCGGGCGAGCCAAGATTCGAATGTCAAGACAGGAACTCTCCTCCTGCCGCTGTCCGCTCCGGCTCCGGTGGCCTGCACCAGCCGGCTCCGATCACCGGCTGGTGGTGATCGGGGCGGGCGGTGCGGCGGACCGGGCTACGGGCGGATCCGACGGCACGACATCGAGACACGCAGTGACCGAACCGGAGGGCTGGTGCCATGCGGAGCAGGCGGCCATCGATGGCCGCGCGGCTCGGTGCTGGCACGTGATCACGTTTCTGGCGGTCCCGACCGGCTGTGATGACCGGCGGGCGGGTTCGGTGCGCGGATTGGCCCGATACCGAACGTGATCCGGAGGCCCCTCACGCCCTGGCCCGTCAGGCTGAGCCTGACCGGGCGACGCCGGGTGGCCGTTGTCGGCGTGGAGGCGGCGTCAGCGGGCGCGAGGGCAGGGACAACACCGCGTACAGGCAGCCGACAGCTCCGTGCGCCGGGAACCGGCGGCGGAGGCGAGCTGCGAGCGGAGTGTCACCAGGCCATTATGCACGCGGACGGCGCCGGGCGTCGGCTGCGCCCGACTCAGGACGTCCGGCCGCGCGGCGATGTCGGGCCGCCGCGCGGGCACTCCGGCACGCTGGCCTGGTAATGCGGGACTTCGCGGCTGACCGCTCGGCCGCGGGATGTCGTCAGGCTCACGGCACGGGTCAGCTGCCGACCGCGTGGCGGCGCAGCAGTGTCTCCAGTTCGTCCGGGGTCTGCCCCTGGGCCTGGTCCGCCGGCGCTGCGGCGGCCGAGGCGGCCGCAGCCCCACTCGCCGCTCCCGTGCCGCTCCCGGCCGCGGTCCCAGCGGTCGCCGCGGGCGGGATCAGACCGCCGTGGGTGCCCGGTGGATTGACCTGGACCCGCCCCGGACGCGAGGTGTTCGGGCGTGCGCCGGGCCTCGGGACGGGCCGTTGCGCGCCGCCGGCGCGATACCCGGAGGAGCCGGCCGTTCCGGTGGCGACACCGGGCGCGGGCGCCCCTGAGCCGCTGTCGGCCGCCTCGGCGTACTGGTGGCTGTTCTCGTAGCCCTGGACGTCGTGGCCGCGGCCTTCGCCCTGGGGTGCGTACTCGTAGTACGCGGCCTGGTCGACGTCCGCGGGCTGGTCCGGGTGGCCGCCGTAGGCGACCTGCTCCGCTTGCTCCGCCGGGTAGCTCGCCTGGGCCGTGTACTCAACCTGTTCGGCCTGGACGTACTCGACGTACTCGACCGGCCCCAGGTGGTCACCGTGCCCTGAGTGCTCGCCGTAGGCCGCGTAGGCGGTACGGGTCACCGTCCGACCGGTGTAGTGGATTCCAGCCGCCGGCTGCGCCACCGCGCCGTCGGCCTCGCCCTCGTAGCTGTCAGCCACGTAGCTGTCAGCCACGTGGCCGTCGGCCGGGTAACCGCCGGCATCATAGCGGTCGTCCTCGTAGCCGTCGGCCGCGTACTCGTCGGCCGGGTACTCGTCGGTGTCGTAGTCACCGGCGGAGGAGTCGTCGTCCGCGTCGTCGTCGGAGCCCTCGGGCGAACCGGCCTGGTAGTGGCCGCGGCTGGCGGTGCCGGCGAGATCCACAGTGTCGGCCCGGGCATGCGCGAGGTCCGCCTCGGTCAGTTCGCCGCCGCTGTCGGTGGACAGCCGCACCGGCGCGTAGTCACCGCCGCGCGTCGTCGCGCCCGCCGACCCCGCCCTGGCCGGCGTGCCCTGCCCCACCGCTCCCGCACCGCCGGACCAGCCCCGGATGCCGCCACGAGCCCGTGCGGCCCGGTCGGCGGCGATGCGCCGGTCCAGCTCCGCCCTGGACCGCAGCAGCCGCCGGTGGGCCTGCGCGGACCGGCGCAGGTGGGCCACATAGCCGAACGTTCCGGCGTCCACGATGAGCTGGACGACGATCCACATGCCGCCGAGACTGGCCGCGAGGACGACGCTGATCGGCATCGCGACGAGAAGCACGAGCAGCCGCTGCCGGCGCAGCCGGATGAGTGCGGTGTGCTCCGCCTGCACGGCGCGCACGGCCCGGTCGGCGGAGACGTTGCGCAACGCGCCGGACCGCGGCCCGAACAGGTGAGGAGCCGGCTGGGCGTCATCGAACGCGACCGTCGCCGCCGGATTCCCGGAGTCCGCGGTGGCGTGGGAATCCGGCGAGCCGCTGGAATCCGCCGAGCCGGAGGAATCCACCGAGCCGGCGCCTGCGTCCGAGCCGGCGCTTCGGTCCGAGCTGGGGCCCGATGGAACGCCTGCGCGCGAATGCGCCATCCCTGAAGCCTCCTGTGCCCCCGTCACCGGGCTCTGGGACGTGGCCCTGGTGAGCGGGTCCACCCCGCCGCGTGGCGAGACGCGCCGGGAGAGCACCCGCATTGCGGTGGAGAAACGGTCCGCGGACCGCTGCTCCACCGCCGAGTCATGGTGCCGCAGCCACATGGGGATGAGCACGAAGCCCCACACCGCGACGATCGCGAGCCAGATGATCGCGCTCATTCGATCACGATCCGTGGCAGCCCCGGGACGTCGTTGTGTGGCCTGACGTCGCCAACCCAGTGCGGAACGCCCACACCGGCGGAGCGCCCTTCACCATTGCCGGCGCCTTCACCGTCGCCGGTGAGAGTGGAGCCGGCCCGCACCCGCAGGTCGCGAGCCGGGCGCGGACCGGATGCGCCGGGCGCGTGCCGCGCGAGCGAGCGGACCACCGGGATGCCTCTTCTCGATGTCGTCGTTTACGATTTCGTGCCCGACGCTAGTGAGCGCAATGCGCGCGGTCACCGACCGGAACCCCGCGTGTCGCACACGTCGGCGAGGTTCACCGGATGGTCGTCCGCTGTCAATCCGAGGTGGCACCGATGTGGCCTGGGCGATGACCCCACCACCGGGCGCACCGGTACCACGATGATCACCCAACGTAAGAAGTCATGCCCGCGAGGCCTTTCCCACCGGGGAACGGGCCGTGGACGCCTTCCGCGGCCACCTCCCGGTGGCCCCGAACAGGGTTGCCGCCAGTGCCCGGCGCAAGGCACCGCGACCGGGCGGAACGGTTTCAGGGGCGATTCGCGACGGTAGAGAGAACCATCAGAGGGGCCCGCCGAGCGAGACCATCCCCACCTTGGAAGGTGCGGACGAGGCCCCGCCGTGCGCCCCCTTCAGGAGTGGGCCGAACGGGCGCGGCTCCAGCGCGCCAGCAATCCGTCCGGGACGTCCTCGGTCGTCAGCGCGAAGCAGATGTGGTCGCGGTACTCGCCGTCGATCGCGAGAAACCTGCGGTGCAGGCCCTCCTCGCGGAAGCCGAGCTTCGTCAGCATCCGGCGGCTCGCCGCGTTCTCCGGGCGGACGTTCGCCTCCAGCCGATGCAGACCCACCGGCCCGAAGCAATGGTCGGTCACCAGGGCCAGCGCGGTCGGTGTGATTCCCCGGCCGGCGCGGGCGCCGTCGAGCCAGTAGCCGACCTGGGCACTGTTGAAGGCGCCCCGCACAATCGTCGACACGGTGAGCTGGCCCGCCAGCCGCCCGTCGATCGCGATGACGAACGCGAGCGCCGCACCGGCCCTGGACTGCGCCCGCAGGCGGTGCATCATCTGCGAGTACACGCTGAAGGTCTGGTGCTCGTTCCAGGTCTCGCGCACCGATGGGGCCCCCGGCCGGGTCGCCTCCCACGGCGCGAGCCAGTCCGCGTTGCGGCTGCGCACCTCGACCCAGGCTCCGGCGTCACGAAGCCGCATGGGCCGCACGACGACGTCGCCGTGGCGCAGCACAGCCGGCCATCCGGGTGCGCTCACCCGCGACTCCCCCCGCCGCTGTCGCCGGCGTGACCCGTGCTGGTGGCGTGATCGGTGTCGCCGCGCAGCTGGGCAAGGGCGTGCGCGACAACCGGGCCGAGCACGGCCAGCCCGTCACGGACTCCGCCGGTCGAGCCGGGCAGGTTCACGATCAGGGTCGTCGCGCGGGTGCCGGCCAGGCCCCGGGAGAGGACAGCGGTGGGCACCTTGTCCCGCCCGGCGGCCCGCAGTGCCTCGGCGAGCCCCGGCAGCTCACGTTCGAGCAGGCCCCGGGTCGCCTCCGGGGTGACGTCACGTGGCCCGAGACCGGTGCCGCCGGTGGTCACCACCAGGGCTGTGCCGGCGTCGACGGCCGCGCGGATGACGGCGGTGATCTCGTCCTGTTCATCCGGCACCACGACCGGCGCCGGCACGTCGAACCCGAGCCCGGCGAGGCCCTCGACGAGCACCGGGCCCGACCGGTCGGCGTAGATCCCGCGGTGGGCACGGTCCGAGACCGTCACGACCAGCGCCCGGGCGCCCGGCGGCGGACCTGGCATGCCGCTCACCCGCTCCCGCTCTGGCGCTGGCTCCCATTCGGGCTCTGACTCGGGCTTCGGTGCCAGTCGCCGGATCTGCCGCCGGTCTTGGACACGACCCGCACACCGGTGAGCTCGGCCTCGGGATCGACCGCCTTGACCATGTCGTGCAGCGTCAGCCCGGCGACCGCGACGGCGGTCAGCGCCTCCATCTCCACCCCGGTCCGGTCGGTGGTGCGCACCGTCGCCGTGATGTCGACCGCGTCGTCGAGCACCGCCAGCTCGACCTTCACTCCCGAGATCGCGATCGGGTGGCAGAGCGGGACCAGGTCCGGGGTGCGCTTGGCACCCATGATCCCGGCGATGCGCGCGACGGCCAGCGCGTCGCCCTTCGGCATCCCCTCACCACGCAGCAGCTCGATCACGGCCGGCGAGGTCAGCAGCCGCCCGACAGCGGTGGCTGTCCGCGTCGTGACGTCCTTGGCGGAGACGTCGACCATCCGCGCCGCGCCCTGGTCGTCCACATGGGTGAGCCGCACCGGGTCACTCACCGGCGGTCCCACCGGCCAGCGCCGAACCCGCGGAACCCGCCGAGGCAGCCGACGCGGCTGACGCCGTTGACGCGGGGACCTGGGGCCCGGCCCACTCGGGCTCGGCCAGCAGCAGCGCGGGCAGCACCATACCGGGGGACACCTCGACGACCTCCTCGGGAACGACGAGCAGCGCGTGCGCCGAGGCGAGCCCGGACATCTGATGGGCGCCCTGGCCGCCCGCGGACGTCGCGACGAGCTCTCCGCCGGCATCACGCTCAAGACGGACCCGGGGAAACGTACGCTTCCCAGGCTGCGACCGCACAACCTCACCCACCTTTACGGCGAGGGTGTTCCAGATCGCCGCCGCGTCCTGGCCCCCGGCGGCCGTCTCGGAGAACGGCGCCGATCCCGGGGACGTCACCGATGTCGGCAGGCCACGCATCCGCCGCAGCGCCGGCCGGACGAACAGCTCGAACGACACCAGGGCGCTGACCGGGTTTCCGGGCAGGGTGAAGACGGGCACTCCGCCCACCACCCCGAATCCCTGCGGCTTGCCCGGCTGCATGGCGATGCGCTCGAACCGGATCTCGCCCGACTTGCTCAGAACCTCCTTGACCACGTCACGCGCGCCGACGCTGATCCCGCCGGTGGTGATGACGACGTCGGTGTCCTTGAGCACCTGCTCGAACGCGTCGGCGAACGCGTCCGGATCGTCCGAGACCCCGGCGAACCTGCGGACGACGGCTCCCGCCTCATGGGCCGCCGCGGCGATGGCGTGGCTGTTCGAGTCGACGATCTGCCCCGGCCCGAGCGGGGCGCCGACCTCGACGAGCTCGCTGCCGGTCGACAGCACCGCGACCCGCGGCCTCGGATGGACGGCGGGCCGGGCGATGTTCACCGCGGCCAGCAGTCCGATCTGGGCGGAGCCCAGCACGGTTCCCGCGGCCAGCACGAGATTCCCGGGCGCGATGTCCTCTCCGGCGCGCCGGATGTGCAGCCCGCGCCGGGGTGCCTGGTGGATCCGCACGCTCTCGGTGCCGCCGTCGGTCCATTCGAGCTGGACGATGGTGTCGGCGCCTTCCGGCAGCGGAGCGCCGGTCATGATTCTTGCGACGGTGCCGGGTACGAGCGGTTCCGGGCGCACCGGTCCGGCCATGATCTCGCCGGAGACTGCCAGCGTCACCGGGTTGGCCTCACTGGCGGCGGCCACCTCCGCGGCTCGGGCCGCGTATCCGTCCATCGCCGAGTTGTCGAAGCCGGGGACAGCCACCGTTGCTCGGACGTCTGCCGCCAGCACACACCCGTGTGCCTCGCGCAGCGCGGTCCGACGCGGGGACATTGGCCCGATTGCTGACAGAATGTCCGATGCGTGCTGATCTACCGTTTTCACGTACACCGTCCGTTCTTGACACTTCTGTTCTGGCCGTTCGTCCTTCGCGTCAGCAGTGAGCGGTACCACGGCAACACGGCCGTCGGAGCGGTTCCGGTTCCGGTTCCGTCAGCCGTTCACCAGGGGTGCATTTCCACCCCGGCGGGGACTCTGGATCTACTGTGCTTCCAGCGCCCCGCACATTTGCGCACGAAGATGTCCCGACAGTCTGCTCGCCAACACCAATGCGGCGGAGCAAGGGTCCAGACAAGTGGCCGGGTATCGCATAATCGGAAGTGCCTGGTCACGGCTCGTCAGCACACGATGCGACCCATTCGCCGCCGGTACGGGCACCCTCGGCGGCGACCGGACCGGCGCTGTTCGACGGCCACCGGGCCCGGCCACGACGCTCCCGGCGAGGGTTCACCGCAGCTATCCGTCCGACCGTCACCAGCCGGCCGCCGGCTGTCACCGGCGGCCGTTCCGCCGGCAGCTCCCTGCCGCCGCCGGCAGCTCCTTGCCGCCGCCGACGGTCCCCGGCCACCGCCGGCGCCTGTCGGCCGGCCACGCCGATCCGGCGCGGGCCGCACCGTCAGGCTTCGGCCTTGGGCCCACCGGAGGCGACGTATTCCTCCAGCCACGGATAGAAGTCGGGGCCGAGGTCCTGACGCTCACTCGCCAGCCGGACGATGGCCTTCAGGTAGTCCAACCGGTCACCCGTGTCGTAGCGGCGGCCGGTGAACACGACACCGTGCACGGGGAGCTGGGCTCCCGGGTCGTCACCGGCCCGGGTCGCCAGCGTCCGCAGCGCGTCGGTGAGCTGGATCTCGTTGCCCCTGCCAGGCGGCGTCGACCGCAGGATGTCGAACGTCTCCGGCGGCAGCACGTAGCGCCCGATGACCGCCAGGTTGCTGGGCGCCTCCTCGACCGGCGGCTTCTCGACCAGGTCCGTGATCCGGACAGCCCGGTAGCGGCCCGTGGGCTCGCTCGCCGCATCCGCCGACACGGCCAGCGGCGCGACGGTGGCCACGCCGTACATCGACACGGACTCCTCGGGCACCTCCATCAGCGCCACCACCGCACCGCCGTACCGCGCCTGCACGGCGAGCATCTCGGCCAGCAGCGGGTCACGTTCGTCGATGAGGTCGTCACCGAGCAGCACGGCGAAGGGTTCGTCGCCGACGTGGGCGGCGGCGCAGAGCACGGCATGCCCGAGGCCACGCGGCGAGGCCTGGCGGACGGAGTGGACCTCGGCCAGCGCCGCGGACGCGCGGACGCGCTCGAGCCGGACATTGTCACCCTTGCGCTCAAGGGCGAGCTCCAGCTCCGCCTCCCGGTCGAAGTGATCCTCGATGGCCTTCTTGGAGCGGCTGGTCACCAGCAGCACGTCTCGAAGGCCAGCCCGTGAGGCTTCTTCGACAACATATTCGATCGCCGGTCTGTCAACGACAGGAAGCATCTCTTTGGGAACCGACTTCGTCGCGGGCAGGAACCGGGTTCCCAGTCCCGCGGCAGGAATGACCGCCTTCGTCACCAGCATGGGCGAAACCTTAGTCTGGCAGGGCGTCCCGGAGCACCACGGCACCGATACACAGGACATTCACAACGAGCCGTGGGCCCGGTCCAGCACGATACCGGGCCCGGCCACGGTGGTGGCGGGTGTCTGACAGCCCGGCCACCATCGAAGGCCCGGCCACCCGACCCCCACCGTCCGGCATTGCGATCAACCATCCGCAGTCAGTTCGTCACGCTCGCCGGACGCGTACCGGAAGCCGCCCGCCGCCCCGGCGGGTCAGCGTCGGGCAGGTCTCCACGTGCGGGTCGATCACGGTACCGTGAGGCCTCGCCAGTGGGATGTCAGGCCGGTGTCGTCTTTGTGACCGTCACCGACAGCATGAAGGCGCACGACGCGGGAAGTCCGAGCAGTCGGGAGGCGGGGCCCGACATATCGAGGGCGGCCACGCTCGAGCGCGCTGAGGGTGGGGATGGCTGTGACCGGAGGAACCGTCACCGGCAGTGACGTGGTAGGCCGGGCTGGCTCTGGCCAGGCCTCGGCGCCCTCCCCCGGCCCGTCACCGACGGATCCCGGCACGGCCACGGGAACAGACTCCGGCGGCGCAACGTCCAGTGGCACGGTGCCCGGCGGCGCAGCGTCCGGCGGCGCAGCGCCCGGTGGCACTTCGGCGACGGCACCCCCGGCGCCGTCGCCCGCGCTTTCCCCGTCGGCCGAGTGGCCCGGCCCCAAGAGCGAGATCCGCCGGCGCCTGCTGGCACTGCGGCGCGCGGGCGTCACGCCGGACTCGGCGGTCCTCACCGAACGGGTGCTGGCGCTGCCCGAGGTCGCCCGGGCCAGGTGCGTGGCCGCCTATGTCGGGATGGCGGACGAGCCCGACACCGCCGAGCTGCTCGCCCGGCTGCGGGCGCGGGGGGTCCGGATCCTGTTGCCCGTCGTACGCCCCGATCTCGATCTGGACTTCCGTGAGTACGGGACCACGCTCGTGCCCGGGGCCATGGGCACCCGCGAGCCACCGCCGAGCGCCCCCCTGGTCGAGCTCGCCCGCGCGGATGCGGTCATCGTTCCCGCGCTCGCGGTTGACCAGGCGGGCAACCGGCTGGGGCGTGGCGGTGGCTCCTATGACCGGGCGCTGGCCCGCACCGCCCCCTCCACGCCGGTGATAGCGTTGGTGCACGATCGGGAGATTCTGACCGACGTCCCTGCGGAGGAGCACGACAGGCGGGTGACAGTGATCGTCACTCCGTCAAGAACGCTTCGTCCAGCATCGTCATGAAGCCCACGTCGTCATTCGGGAAGCCATCGGCCGCCTTCAGGCGTTAGAGTTGGCAGTCCCTACCGCCGAGTGCCAACTTCGGGAGGAGTCCGTGCCGACCTACCAGTACCGCTGCACCGCCTGCGGGCATGATCTTGAAGCCGTGCAGAGCTTCAGTGACGCGGCGCTGACCGAGTGTCCTGCTTGCACGGGCCAACTTCGGAAGGTGTTCAGCTCCGTCGGTCTCGTCTTCAAGGGCAGCGGTTTCTACAAGACCGACAGCCGTTCGGGCTCCTCCTCCGGGGTTCCGGCGCGCCCGAAGGAGTCGTCCGCCACTTCGTCTGACGGCGACTCGTCCGGCAAGAGCTCCGCTGCGGCCGAAAGTGGCACGGCGGCGTCCGCCGGGTCCTCGGGCAGCAGCACCAGCTCGTCGACAAGCGCTGCGTCTGCCGCATCCAGCACGGCTGCCGCCTGACCCATCGGGAAAGACACAGCATTCGACGAGCAGCCCCCGGCGGCCCTTCCGCCGGGGGCTGCTCGTTTGCCAGCACTGCTCTGTAGTCAGCACAGCTCTGTAGCCAGCACTGCTCTGTAGTCGGCACTGGCACCACAGTCGGAATGGCTCGCGCCCAGCTTCTTGCCGCCGACCACTTCCGCTACCCGCTACCTGGGGTAGCCATTTAGGTACGCGAGAGTAACGTCAATCCCGCCTCGGCGGGTGTCGCGGTCTGACTGCCGGCGGTCAGCACGGCCCGAGGGGCGGCCATCCGATGCGTTGAGGATTCTGGTCGTCCCTACGACCAGAATCCTCAGGTCCTGCTCGGTAGCAGCGGCAGCCCGAAGCGCAGGATGTGGCGGCACGCCCTCCAACGCCCGAGATCCTCAACTCCTCGTCGCGGCTGGCCCCGACCAGGCCAAGACCCAGGAGCACGGCACCCAGGAGCACGGCACCCAGCCGGCGCCCTGCCCGTGGCACCACGACACCGAAGCGGAGCACACCCGCCACCTCGACCTGCCGCTTCACCCGGCCGGAACCCGACCACGAGGGCCTTCCAGCGGCCATCCGACATCACGCATCAGAATCGGGTGTGGAGAGGCACCGCTGAGGCGTCCCACCAGCAACACCAGCAGGCACGGCCGGGGCACGCGGCCACGGCAGGCCAGGGGCGAGCCGGCCGATTCTGACAGCAGCTCCTCGATCGAGGTGCGGGCTGTCCACTATCGGACCGAGCGCAGCCACTATTCCGCAGCGCGGACACAGACACGAAGACAATCGACTGAACGAATCGACCTGTCTCGGTGATTCAGTCGACAATTTCGACCACGGCGTCGACTCAGGAAGCGCGCGCGGGAACAGGGGTAGCAGGCCACACGGAGGTTCAGCAAGAACCACGACTCGCACCACAGGCACGCCACGAACCGTCATGTGGCCCGGGAGATACACCAGACCCCGAATACCGTCAACCTACGGGATCAGACCACGAGCCCCTCCCCGCAAGGACGGATTCACGTGCATCCGCAGGTGCGCAGATGTGGGCCATATCGCGCACATTGCCCGATTCACGATTCCCGCACCCCCGGACCCGCCCAGGATGCCCGTACCCACAAGGCATCCTGGACAGCTCGGGCACCCAAGGCAGTCACGGAGCCCGAGGCGCCCGCGGGGCGGGCACGCCTACTGTTTACGCCGCCGATAGTGCTCCACGATCCAGGCGTCGACCTCGCGCTTACGCCAAACCCTGGTCCCTTTGGCCCCGCTACCCGCAGGCGCGTTGATGACCTGCAGAGGCTCCGGAAACTTGGCGTCCTTGCGAGTCCAGTAGTCCACAGCCTGTCGCGTGATCTTGAGTTGGAACGCGATGTCCCCGATGCCAACCAACTGCTCACCGTCGTCCACGACAACATCGTAACCACTTTGCTCTTGCTCAAGAACCTCGCTAGGGTCGTTTTTGCTTATCGACAAATAAAGGCTGTGGAGGAAACATGCCAGCGACCCCCGGTGGACAGGACGCGATCAGTGAGCTGATTGACCGCGACGAGGCCTACGACGCGGACCCGTCCGGAGACCCTCCACTCCTGGTGGCGAGGTATCGAGCCGCATTGCGGGCGGCGCTGCGCGCCCGGCAGCCGGCGCCGGACAGCCAGGCACAGGCCTGGACGCAGCGGGAACGCGACGCCTACCTGGCCGGCGGGGAGGCCGCCCGCCAGGCGGCCGTCAGTGCGATGGCCACGGCGATCCTGGGCACCGAGCCGGAACCTCCCGGGGCCGAACGCGCCGCGCCCGAACCACCCGACCGGCCCACCGGCGCAGGCCAGGTCGACTGACCAGGAGACACCGACCATCGGCGTTCGTGTCGTCACGCACTCCCGGCCACGGATGGCCGGTAGATTGGCCGCGCCGGCACCGGACGCGCCCAGCCAGGCGCGGCCCGTGGCCCGGCTCGATGGACGGACCGACGGACGGCCCCTTGCCGACTGCCACCGCGCAGGGGCCGCACGCCGATCAAAGGAGATCACCATGGGGCACACGCCGCTGCCCGGCGACGAGATCCCGAGCGACGAGCGCGAGATCGGCTGGGGCGACGAAGTCCTGTTCGACGACGAGGTCGACACCGACCTCGCGCGGCTCATGGAAGACCTGCCACCACACCACGTCGATCGCTGACCGCCACCAACCTCACCGCGTCGGCGCACCCCGCCGCTCGTCCTCTCGTCCTCTCGTCCGCTCACCTGCTCGCACCGCGGTCCCGACCGGCTTCGCCGGCGGACCTCCCGCCCGGCGTGACATTCCTCGCGCCGCGGCGGGCTGGCGCGGCCTCGCGGATCCGGCCGAGTTCCCACAGTGCCCTCGGCAGCCCGCCGACGGGTGACCGCACCCACGGGCTCGGGCGCGGCCGATGCCAGCCGACACGGGGACTTCACACCCGGGTCGGACGACGTTCACGCCCGGGTCGGACGACGTTCACGCCAGCGACTGTGACGTGCGATACACCCGGCCCGGACGGAACACAAGGTGACCTTTGGCATTGGATTCCGTCACCCAAGGGCGCAATACTGATCGAGCCTCGCATCTGCGGTAACCCTCATGCGCCTACCGCCACATCGTTCCCCTCGGAGACGACGTGATGCTCACCATCGGCGAAGAAGCCGACACGCTCATCGCAGGCCCCGAAGCGGCCCCCTCGACATCGAAAGCGGCGTCCACGCCGACGTTGCTACCACTCGGAGCTCCATCCAGCCCGCCAGTCATGACGAGACTGCTCGCGACCGTCCGCCCCAGCCCCGGCCCCGGCACCGGCACGGGGATCGAGATCGGTGCGGGGGCCGGGCTGGCCGTGAGCCCGCCGGCGACCGTGACCGGGCATCGTCCCGACCGCCCGCTCCGGGCCCGGGTCGAGCAGCGCGCCGAGGGCGCCGTGATCCATCTGAGCGGTCTCCTCGCCGCTGGGGCGATCGGCGCGGCGAGGGCGGCGGTGGACGACGCGGCCACCCCGGGGCCGCGGGACATCGTCATCGATCTCGCCGGGGTCCACGGTGCGGACCCGCTCGGCGCGGTCCTGCTGGGGGCGATGAGCCGCCACGCGGCCCGCCGTGGCTGCCGGTTACGCCTACGTGCCGTCGGGCCGCCGGTACTGCAGGTGCTGGCAGAACGGGGCGTGCGGGTCGAGTTTGTGGACCCGCACAGCTGACCTCGACGGCCACCCCTGTTCGCCCGTACCGTAGGGGGGTATTTCGCGGCGACGGCGCGGGGGCAGGTGATGCGGGTGAAGGCCGAGGCCGACCAGATGACCCAGGTCCAGCCCCAGGGCGACCAGCAGGAGCACGCCGAGTCACATCACGGGTACACCTCCGGCAAGGACGAGTACACCGCGCGGCTGCGGCGGATCGAGGGCCAGGTGCGGGGCCTTCAGCGAATGATCGCCGAGGACAAGTACTGCATCGACATCCTCACCCAGGTCTCCGCGGCGACCCGGGCCCTGCAGTCCGTCGCGCTCGGCCTGCTGTCGGACCACCTGGCCCACTGCGTGGCTCAGGCCGTCGCGGATGGTGGGCCCGCCGCAGACGAGAAGCTCCGCGAGGCGACCGCCGCGATCGCCCGTCTCGTCCGCTCCTGACCTGCGGAAAGTGGCGAACTGCGACGACACGGGTCGCGCAGCCGTACCCGGCCCCGAACCCGAGCTCGGTCCCTGCCGGTCCGCGACCTTCGAGCGTGTGTGGCTCGACGCCCACTCGTGGGTGGATGTGGCCCGCGGCTGGATGCCGGCCGCGGACGCGCTCTACGAGGCCGTCCGCGACGGCACCCCCTGGCGTCAGGGGACGATGTGGCGGTACGAACGCCACGTGACCGAACCGCGGCTGAGCGCCTTCATCCGCAGCGGAGCCCCCGTTCCGTTCCCACCGCTGCTGGCCGCCTACCGGGCGCTGCGCCAGCGGTACGGGGTCGACTTCGACGGGTTCGGGCTGTCCTGGTACCGCGACGGGAACGACGCCGTGGCCTTCCACCGCGACCGCGAGATGCGCTGGCTCGACGACACGATCATCGCGATCCTCACCCTCGGCGCCCGACGTCCCTTCATGGTGAAGTCGCGCCACCTCCCCGCCGGCCGCCGGATCCTCAACGATCCCCAGGACCGCACCGGCCGCGACTTCTCCCCCGCGGGCGGTGACCTGCTCGTGCTCGGTGGGCGGGCGCAGGCCGACTGGCTGCATGCGGTGCCCCGGGTCACCGGCGCGGTGCCCGGGCGCATCTCCGTCCAGTGGCGTTGGACGTCCCGCTCGGGCCGCCCGGAGATCGGCCCCGGCTACGGAGCCGCACGCACCTTCTCCTCCCGCTCCTCCCGCTGACGAGCGCCTCCCGCTGAGGAGCCCGCCCACGCCCCTGCCGGCGGCGCGGGCGGGCTCGTCAGGTCAGGATTCCTCGCAGGGCGGAGCGTAGTGGCGGTCGCCGACGTGGTCGCGCCAGTCCGCACGGGTGATCGTGGTCGCGGTCCGGGCGCAGATGTTCTCGGCCGCCGCGGCCGGATCAAGCTCCCAGACCCGCGCGGCGTTCCCGTCGGCCACGACAAGCGTCCGCGCCGGCCCGCTGGCGAGCGCAAGCCCGACCGGCGCGTCGAAACCGTCGGAACCGTCGGTGGTGCCGCCTTCGGACCTACCGGGCAGCGACAGGCTCAGCCGGGGTGACGGGTGGCGCGGGCTCGTCAGGTCCCAGACAGCGACGTCACCACCGACGCGCGCCGGCCCCACCACGAGCGCGCGGCCGTCCGCGGAGAAGGCGACCTCGCCGGCCCCGCCAGCCGGCGAGAATGAGGTCAGCCGATGGAGGCCCCGCGGATCGCGGGGGTGGTAGATCTCGACAATCGAGCGTGACCTCGGCGCGGACGTCGGGTCGGTGGCGTCGGCTGTGACGTCGGCTGTGACGTCGGCGGGCAGTCCGGTGGTGGTGACCGCCAGCGTGCGGCCGTCGGGCGAGTACGAGGCGCCGGCGACGACGCCGTCACCGCGCAGCTCGCCCGCCAGCCGAGGCTGGCGCGGGTCCTTCAGAGACCACATCGAGAGACGCCCGACGCCGCCGGCCAGCAGCTGGTCGCCTCCCGGCGCGAAGGCCAGCGCGGTGACCGGCCCGGCGATGCGAACCTGGGCGAGCCTGGCGGGCTTGCGGGGGTCGACGACGTCCCACAGCCGCACCGTGCCGTCGGACGATCCCGTGGCCACCAGCCGGCCATCGGTGCTCACCACGATCTCGTCGACGGTGCCGCTGTGCCCGGCCAGGGCCCCGAGCCGCTCGACCGCCCCGTCCGCCGTCACACGCCACAGCCCGACCGTGCTCGGGCCGCCGCCGAGCCCTGCCCCGGCCGCCGTGATCACAATTGTGCCGGCGGAGGCGGGCCGCCCCGGCTGGGACAGGTAGGCGACGGCGCTGACCGCCGGCCCGTCGACCGGAAGCGCGGTGATCTGGGTGCCGGCCGTCGGATCCGACAGGTCCCAGAAGGCGGCTCCGGTCGCGCTGGCGGTGAGCATGCTCCGCCCGTCCGGTGCGACGGCGAGGCCGACGACGTCGCTGGAAAGGTTGCCGACCCGCCGGACGGACGCGTCGACCAGTGCGGCGGCCGCGGTCGTGGTAGGAGAGATCCCGTAGGCCGCCAGGGCGAGCTGCCCGGCGAGATCCGGCTGGCGCTCGAACAGATCGCGCGCCTGGCGCGCGATCTTCTTGGACGCACTCGCCGCCGTGTGCGCCCGGACCAGACCGACGATCTCGATCGCCAGGGTGACCGCCGTCAGGCTGGCGATCAGGCTGAGGAACACCCGGAACCGTCGGTCGCCCCTGCTGTGATGGGTTCGGCTCCCGACCGGAGCGGACGCCTCGACCGGAGCCGGTGACTCGACCACGTCTGGGGACTCGACCACGTCTGGGGACTCGACCACGTCTGGGGACTCGACCACGTCTGGGGACTCGACCGGCTTGGCCCGGTCCGCGGGCTGGGGCGACGGTGCGTCGCCGCCTGCCTGCGGCACACCGGCTGCCGGCGGTTCGTCCACCAGCTCGTGCCCACCGGCCTCCCCCGTGCCGCCGACCGGCCCGGGTTCACCCACCAGCTGGGGCTCACCCACTGGCCGGGGCCCGCTCGCAGCCGTCGGCTCACCCATCGGCCGGGGCTCACTCGCCGGCTCGGGCCTGCTCGCCGAGGCTTCGGCCGCCGAAACCACCTCGGGCACCGGAACCACTTCGGGCACCGGAACCACCTTGGCCGCCGGAACCACCTCGGGCACCGCATCCACCTCGGCCGCCGGAACCACCTCGGGCACCGCATCCACCTCGGGCACCGGCACGAGCACAGGCGTCGGAACGTCCGGGCCAACGGAGCCGGGTTCGCCGCCGGGTCGAGCTATGAGCCGGGTGGTGGCCTGTGCCGGATCGGCTGGGGCTCCGCCGTCACCGCCCGGTTCGCCGTCACCGCCTGCCCCGGCGTCGTCCACAGTGGTGGGAGCGGGACGATCGGTGCCCGTCAGCCCGGTGCCGGGACGTCCGTCCAGCAGTTCCAGCAGTTCGGCTGCTGTCGGGCGGCGGGACGGATCCTTACGCATCGCGGCACTGACAAAATCACAGAGAGTCAGATCCAGGCCGCGCAGATCGGGCTCGGCGTAGACCGCCCGCTGCAACAGAACCTGTGGTGTTCCGTTACCGAACGGAAGCCGGCCGGTGGCCGCGAAGAGGACCACACCACCCCAGGCGAAGATGTCCGACGCCGTTGTGAGGGGCCGCCGCAGAACATGTTCCGGGGTAATGAATGCCGGTGTGCCGAGGCCGGGTCCCGAGCCCGCCCGACCTGCCAGCGCGGCGGAGTTGAGGACGCGCACGAGGCCGAAGTCGAGCAGCCGGATTCCACTCGGGGAAAGCAACACATTAGCTGGTTTCAGGTCTCCGGAGACCAGACCGGCACCATGGAGCCCGGTCAGTGCGGACACAAGTGCCATCGCCATGGCCCGAACGTCGTCCGGTGGCAGCGGACCGGTGTGCGCGACCCTCTGGGCCAGCGTCGGAGCATCCACGAACTCCGTCACGACGTACGGCGGATGCGCCGTGGTGCCGGCGTCGATGATCTCCGCGAGTGACGGTGGCGCGAGCGCCCGAACAGTCTCAAGATCCGCCTGCAGCAGCCGGCGGAATTCGTGGTCGCGGGCGAACGCCGCACTGATCATCTTGATGACGACATGCCGGCCGGCTGGATCTAGCGCGAGATAGACCGGCCCGGTTCCAGCCTCAGCCAGCTGCCTTTCCACGGTATACGGGCCGATTGAAACCGGCCGATTGCCGCGTGGTGCTTCGAGGTGTCGCCGGGCAACGACCACAGGTCGGCACCTCCGAAATATTCGTGAAACCCCGTAACGAGAACGCCGCAGTCACATCGGACGTGCTCGCATGTTATCTATGCCGAGGCCGCCCGAACGGGCCGGTTACGCTTCGCGGTCGCCGAGTGCCGCGGCGACCGCGAGGAGCAACCCGGGATGCCGGTAGACCGCCCCGATCGTCAGCGGCCCCCCGCGGAGCGCCTGTAGCACCTCGTCGTGGCGCGGGACCTGTGCCCATCGGGCCCGCACCAGCCCGGCCAGGACGAGCAACCCGCCCAGATGATGTTCCAGCGCGTCGCCAGCCGGCCCGAGCAGGCCCCCGAGCCAGGCCCGGTGCTGGGCCGCGCTCATGATTTCCCACACCACCCGGTCTGTCACCCCCGCAGACCCTTTCGGACCACCCTGGGGACCACGCTCCCCGTCCGGCCAGTGGTGCACCGCGACAATGTGTGGCAGGCGCACCAGGCTGCCGCTGGCAGCGGCGCCCGCGGCGGCGCCTGCGAGCTCGGGGCGATGATCCGCGACGACGACCCGGCTGGCCAGGCCACGCGCCGTGCGCGCGTCGTGCAGTCGGCCGGCGAAGCAGACCGCGAGCGCGGTGCTGACGACCGGTGCGAACCGCGCGTGCACCGCGACCGCGGTGAGGTCCGCCGTCTCCACCAGTGCGACGGCCGTGCGAGCCGCCTGGCCGGGATCAGCGGCGACGAACTCCACCCGGGTGACCTGGTGGCCCGCGGACGGATCGCCGGCCGGCACCGGGCACACCGGGGAGCCCGGCGTGCGGCGAACCCGGTCGATCGTGATCAGGCCGTCGACATAGGGCAGGCGCAGCCTGGGCAGGTCCGCGGCGGCAACGGCGTGCGGGTCGCCGCCCGCCATCGCCCGCCTCCTCGTGCCCGCTCCAGGTACGGCCGACCCTACAAGCGCTGAGGTGGGCCGGAACCCGAATTCACGTGAAGATCGATCCGAAGGCAACTACCAGCCCCAGCAGGCCGAGCGGCCGCCTCCGGCACTGTTGTCCCGCAGGGTTTCCGGCGCCGCGGGCTCCCCCACGCCGCCTGCTCGGCCGGCCACCGACTGCTCGGCCGGGCCGACTACTCCGCTTGGCCGCCGGACGACCGGGCGAAGGGCCGCAGGCGGGCGACCAGGCCCCGAACCTCGGCGCTGGCCGCGGCCAGCGTCTCCTCATAGGACGTCGCGGCCCCGTCGAGGAGCACGTCGAGCGCGATCAGGCGCTCGGCGACCTCGGTAATGAGGTCGAAGTCACGCACGTGCTGATGAGCCAGCTCAGCCAGCCGCTCATTTTTCTCAAACAGCTCGACAAACACGCTCACCTTGGCACGCAGGAGCCACGGGTCGAACGGCTTGGCGATGTAGTCGACCGCGCCGACCGCGTACCCACGGAAGGCGTGATGTGGCTCACGGTCAATCGCCGTCAGAAAGATGATAGGCGTGTCCCTCGTCCGCCCACGCTGCTTGATCCGGTGCGCGGTCTCGAAGCCATCCATCCCCGGCATCTGAACGTCCAGAAGGATGACCGCGAAGTCGTCGATGAGCAGACGCTTGAGTGCTTCCTCGCCCGAGGACGCCGTGACCAGATCCTGGTCCAGCGAGGCGAGGATCGCCTCCAGGGCCATGAGGTTGTCAGGCCGGTCATCCACAAGGAGGATCTTGCTTCGCGGGCGCTCCGAATTCGAAGCGCCCGCGGTTTCGACAGGTCCGCCGGTCCGCTCGGTCACCCGCCTGCCTCCTCCTTCGCCGGTCGGCCTGGATGTTCGTGGCGACGACACCACTGTTCCACCTTCGCCGATCGGCATGTGCGGGCCATCACCGGCCCGTCGACGCTTACCCGAATGCGCACCATACGCGATCTGATCATCACAGATGTGACCGCATCACTCCGAGGAGGTGATCGAGATCCACGGGCTTGGTGATGTAGTCCGTCGCCCCGGCCGAAATGCTCTTCTCCCGATCACCGGGCATCGCCTTCGCGGTCAGCACGAGAATCGGCAGCGGCGCGAAGGCGGGCATCGCGCGGATCGCGGATGTCGTCTCGTTGCCGTCCATGCCGGGGAGCATGACGTCCATCAACACGAGGTGCACCGGCGCGCTGTCCTGCTGGAGCGTCCGGATCGCGTCGTGGCCGTTGTCAGCGTAGAGCACCCGCATCCCGTGCATCTCCAGAGCGCTGGTCAGCGCGAACACGTTGCGGACATCGTCGTCTACCACCAGCACCGAGGCGCCCACAAGCGGATCGGAGTTGTCGAGGTTCTCGGCGGGCGGCCGAGCCACCGCCGACGGGTCGGTGAGGAACGGTGTGCCCCCGCCCGAGCGTGGGTCCACGGTTTTCGCCTCGGGAGCCCGGCTTGACCACAGCGTACGCTCTCCGACCCGCGGCCTCCCGCCCTGCCCCGCGCGCTCGGCGTTCGGCGCGGAACCGATCCCCGGCGCCGCCGGCCCGGTCGACCCCGCCGACCCCACGCCGGTGCGCCCCAGCCCCGATCCCACCTCGGCCGGGGAGCCCGCCGCGGAGCTCCCCGTGACCTGCCGGCGATCCAGCGCGGTCAGTTCGGCCCCGGCCGACCCCGGGCCCCGGCTACCGTCAGCGCCCGCCTCCAGCCGCGATCGTGCTCCACCCGCACCTTCGACGATCATGAGAACGCCGTCCGGCTCGCCGGGAATCACTATGGCCGGCGCCTCGGCCGGCATCACCGACGGGACGAACAGCGTGAACGTGCTGCCCTGGCCGATCTGGCTGGACACCGCGATCGAGCCGCCGAGCAGGCGCGCGATCTCCTTGCTGATCGACAGCCCCAGGCCGGTGCCACCGTAGCGGCGGGACGTCGTGCCGTCCGCCTGCTGGAAGGCCTCGAAGATCATGCGGAGCTTCTCGGCCGCGACACCGATCCCGGTGTCGCTGACGGCGAAGGACAGCACCATCGGCGCCGACCGCAGGCTCGGCGCGACGAACGGGGTGTCGGGCGACGCGACGGAGACGTCCAGGCGCACGGTGCCGGAGTCGGTGAACTTCACGGCGTTCGACAGCAGGTTCTTCAGCACCTGCTGGATGCGCTGCTCGTCCGTGACGAACTCCTCCGGGACGTCGCGTGCGACGGTGATCTCGAAGGTCAGGCCCTTCTCCTCGGCGGTGGGCCCGAACACTCCCGCGACCGCGTCACACAGGGCCGCGGTGCGCACCGGACCGGCGTCGACGTTCATCTTGCCCGCCTCGACCTTGGAGAGGTCGAGGATGTCGTTGATGAGACCGAGCAGCTCCGAGCCCGCGGAGTGGATCGTCTCGGCGAAGTCGATCTGCTTCTGGCTGAGGTTGTGGTCGGGGTTGTCGGCCAGCAGCTTCGCCAGGATGAGCAGGCTGTTCAGCGGGGTCCGCAGCTCGTGGCTCATGTTCGCCAGGAACTCGGACTTGTACTGCGACGACAGCGCCAGCTGCTCGGCCTTCTCCTCCAGGCCGATGCGGGCCATGTCGATCTCGGTGTTCTTCTCCTCCAGCAGCGCCGCCTTCTCCTCCAGCTCGTTGTTGGTGCGCTGGAGCTCGACGGACTGGGAGCGCAGCTCCTGGGTGAGGCGCTGCGACTGGGCTAGCAGCTCCTCCGTCCGGGCGTTCGCCATGATCGTGTTCAGGACGACGCCGATGGTGTCGACGAGCTGGTCGACGAGGGTGAGGTGCAGGTCGGAGAACGGGGTGAAGGACGCCAGCTCGATGACGCCGAGCACCTGGTTCTCGAAGATGACCGGGACCACCACGAGATCACACGGTGGCGCCTCACCGAGGCCGCTGCGGATGTTGAGGTAGCCGGCCGGGACGTCCTCGACCCGGATGCGCTTCTTCTCCAGCGCGGCCTGGCCGATCAGCCCCTCGCCGAACAGGAAGGTGCCGTCCGAGCGGCGCCGCGGCACCGACCCGTAGCCGGCGACGTAGCGCAGCTTGTCGCCCTCGATGAAGTCGAGCAGGTAGACGGTGCCCTGCTGGGCGTTCACCGCCGGGGTCATCTCACTGATGATCATCTGGCAGACCGTGTAGAGGTCGCGCTGGCCCTGCATCTTGCTGCCGATGAGGGCCAGGTTCGACTTCAGCCAGTCCTGCTGGGCGTTGACCTCGGTGGTCTCCCGCAGCCTGGCGATCATCTGGTTGATGTTGTCCTTGAGCTCGGCGACCTCGCCCTCGGCCTCGACCGTGATCGAGCGGGTCAGGTCACCGCGGGTCACCGCGGTGGACACGTCGCCGATCGCGCGCAGCTGGATCGTCAGGGTCGTGGCGAGCTGGTTGACGTTGTCGGTGAGGTCCCGCCAGGTGCCGGCGACGCCGGCGACCGTGGCCTGGCCGCCCAGCTTGCCCTCGACACCCACCTCCCGGCCGACCCGGGTGATCTCGATCGCGAACGAGGAGAGCTGGTCGACCATCGTGTTGACGGTGTCCTTCAGCTCGGCGATCTCGCCCTGCGCGGTCACCGTGATCTTCTGCGAGAGGTCGCCGCGGGCGACCGCCGTCGTCACCGCCGAGATGTTGCGCACCTGGGTGGTCAGGTTGCCGGCCATCGAGTTCACCGACTCGGTGAGATCCCGCCACACCCCCGACACACCCCGCACGTGCGCCTGGCCACCCAGGTTCCCCTCGGTACCCACCTCGCGGGCGACCCGGGTGACCTCGTCCGCGAACGACGACAGCTGGTCAACCATCGTGTTCAGGGTCTCCTTGAGCTCCAGGATCTCACCCTGGGCGGTGACCGTGATCTTCTGCGAGAGGTCGCCGCGGGCCACCGCCGTCGCCACCAGGGCGATGTTGCGCACCTGACTGGTCAGGTTGCCGGCCATCGAGTTCACCGACTCGGTGAGATCCCGCCACACCCCCGACACACCCCGCACGTGCGCCTGGCCACCCAGGTTCCCCTCGGTACCCACCTCCCAGGCGACCCGGGTGACCTCGTCCGCGAACGACGACAGCTGGTCCACCATCGTGTTCAGGGTGTGCGCCAGCCCCGCGACCTCGCCGCGGGCGTCCACGGTGATCTGCCGGGTCAGGTCACCCCGGGCCACCGCGGCCGCGACCTCGGCGATGCTGCGCACCTGGGTGGTCAGGTTGCCGGCCATGATGTTCACCGAGTCGGTGAGGTCGCGCCACACCCCGGAGACGCCCATGACCTTGGCCTGACCGCCGAGCTTGCCCTCGGTGCCGACCTCCTTCGCCACCCGGGTGACCTCGTCGGCGAAGGCCGAGAGCTGGTCGACCATCGTGTTCACGGTCGACTTCAGCTCATGGATCTCGCCGCGGGCGTCCACGGTGATCTTCTGCGAGAGGTCGCCCTGCGCTACGGCGGTCGTCACCTGGGCGATGTTGCGGACCTGGCTGGTCAGGTTGCCGGCCATCGAGTTCACCGACTCGGTGAGATCCCGCCACACCCCGGAGACGCCCATGACCTTGGCCTGACCGCCGAGGTTGCCCTCGGTGCCGACCTCGCGGGCCACCCGGGTGACCTCGTCCGCGAACGACGACAGCTGGTCGACCATCGTGTTCACGGTCGTACCGATGCGGAGGAACTCACCGCGCACCGGCTGGCCGGCGATCTCCAGCGCCATCTGCTGGGAGAGATCACCCTCGGCCACCGCGGCGATGACCCGGGCGACCTCGTGGGTGGGCCGGGCCAGATCGTCGATGAGCGAGTTCACCGACTGGGTGAGCTCGTCCCAGCCACCGCTGCCACCGAGGTCGTCCATCCGCAGGGTGAGACGACCGTCACGTCGAATCACCTTGGAGACTCTGGAAACCTCACGTGCGTGCCGCTCCTGCATGCCGGCGAGCTCGTTGAACCGGCGGGCCACGTCGCCACCGACACCGTCACCGATCGGGAGCCGGACACCGAAGTCACCGTCGACCAGCCGGTCGAGCCCCGCGAGCAGGCCTGGCAGCAACGCCTCCACGCCCCCGGTGGCGCTCCCGGAGCCACCTCCGACCGTGCCCGCGCCGTAAGCGGGGCCAGGAGGCGCCGGGGCACTGTGGGCAGAGCCGTTGACCGACCCGTTGGTGGTGTCGCCCGTCGCGAGGGTGCCGGTGGCGCCCGCGGGCGGACCGCCGGCATCCCCGCCATGCTCGGACGACTGCTGGCGGTCGGGGCTCACGTCGGCGCTCATCAGTCTCCTACCTTGCCTGTGACGGTGGAATTATGAGGGCTACGAGCCACCCACGGGCGGCCTGGGGCAAGCAGTGGCGGCCGGGTGGCTCGGGCCGCGTGGCCGGTGCGCGGCAGCGGGTCCGCGATGCATGGCTGGTCTGGCGCCTGACGGGCGGGTGCATGGCCGGTCCGCGCACAGGTGGTGCCACCGGGCCCTGCCGGTGGCCCGTTCGGCCCAGCGGTCGACATCCGTTGGCCCGGGTTCCAGGGTGACTGACGATGGTGTGGTCGAGATCGGTGCGTGGGTAGGCGTGTAGCCGACGACGATGCGGAATGTGGCCATGGGATGGAGGTGTGCTGGTGTCGTCCGATCGGCCCGAACTGTGGTCCCGCTGTGGACTTTTGTCCCCGCCTGAGCAACTTCGGGCCAGGAACGCTCGAAGCAGGCACATCAGCCGCCAGTATCCGCCTTACCGAGGACGACGCAGGAGAGACTGAGCCACATGAACGCCGACCCAGCGGCCGGAGACCGGGTCGCGCCCCCGCGCTCTGTCGAACTGCCACCGACTGCTGACTCTCCGCGGTCGGCCCGGCGCTTCGTGCAGGACGTCCTGCGCGGCAATCTCGACGAGGACACTCTCGACTCGGCACTGCTCCTGGTCACCGAGCTGGTCACCAACGTGGTCGTGCACGCGGGGACGGTCGCGACGGTCGGCATCACGCTGGAGTCCGCGGGCGTGCGCGTCAGCGTCAGCGACCGCCATCCGGTCCGCATCGGCGTCGGTCGCCGCGAGACGCAGGTGGTGCGGCCGCGGCCAGCCGCGCCGGACGACCTCGAAAGCCTCGACGGGCTGGGCCTGGAGGGCCTTGACGGCAGTCCCGACGGGCTCGAGGGCCTGCGCGAGGACGGCCGTGGCCTCGCGCTGGTCGATGCGCTGGCCAGCTCCTGGGGCACCGAGCACGTCGCCGGTGGGAAGACCGTCTGGTTCCGGCTGACGGCCGCCGCCTCCGCGCAGCCACCGGAAGGCACGCCAACCGGTGCGGCGCGCGGCGCGGAGGGCGCGGCAAGCACGGAAGGCAGGTCAGGCGCGGGGAACGCGCCGAACGCGGACGGCACGAGGACCACGGAGCGCGCGGAGGGCGCCGCGGTCGTCGCGCCGTCCGACCCGGGTTCCGCAGGCGTCCCGCCCAGGCTGCCCCGGCTGATCGCCCGCGACACCGCCCGTGCGCTGAGCGCCGAGGGCGAGGTGTCCGAGCTGCTCGCCCAGCTTCTCGACGCCCTGCCCGCCAGCGGCGGCGTGGTGCGGCGCCCCGCCGCGGACGGCGTTCGGGTGGAGACCGTCGCGGCGATGGGCCGCGCCGGCACGGACGCACAGGCACGGGTGTTTCCCCTCGACCCGACCCAGGACAGCCTGGGCGAGCTGCTGCTCTGGCCCTCCGTCGAAGGCACCGCCAGCGGCGCCGTCGGGCCTGCGGACAGCCACACGCAAGGGCGCGCAGAAGGGCACTCGGAAGGGCACCACGGCTTCGACGTCGAGCGCGTCCAGCTCGTCTCGCGCTGGATGGCGCTCGCTCTCGGCGGCGGCGACATGCGGCGGGCCGAGGAACGCCGCATCGGGATGCTCTCCTTCCTCGCCGAGGCATCGGATCTGCTGGCGGGCAATCTGGACCTGGCCCGCTCGCTCGCGCTGCTGGCCCGGCTTCCGGTACCCCGGCTGGCACAGTGGTGCGCGGTCTACCTCAACCACGAGGGCGCGAACCCCACGCTGGAGGCGTTCGGGCACGCCGAGGAGTCCCAGACGGCCGCGCTCACCCGGGCCGCGGTCGACCCGGACGGCGCGCTGATGGCCGCGGTGCGCGCCGCGCGCGGCGACCAGGTGCAGATGGTGACCGCGTTCGGCGGGCCCGCCCTGGTCGTCGTCCTGCAGGCGCGGCGGCGCGTGCTCGGCGTGCTCGCGCTCGGTCGCGCCCCCGGCCACGCCTTCCTCGCGGACGAGATGGATCTGCTGGCGGACCTGGCCCGCCGGGCCGCGTTCGCGGTCGACAACGCCAGGCTGTACAGCCGTCAGGTGGAGCTCGCCGGCACCCTGCAGGCCGGGCTGCGCCCGCCCGCGCTGCCGAACATCCCGGGGATCGATCTCGGCTCCGCCTACGGGGCCGCGCAGTCCGCCGGGCTCGACGTCGGTGGGGACTTCTTCGACCTGATCCACGGTCCGAACGGCTGGACCGTGGCCATCGGCGACGTCTGTGGCAAGGGAGCGGAGGCCGCGACCGTCACCGGGGTCGCCCGCGCCGTGCTGCGGCTGCTCACCGGCCGGGGCGCGGCGCTGGAGGAGCTGCTGCTCGAGCTCAACCGCGCGCTGCGGGACACCGCCACCGCCGGGAACGCCCGCTTCTGCACGATGGCCGCCGCCTCGATGCTTCCGCTGGCGGGCGGCAACGCCCGGTTCCACCTGCACCTGGCCGGTCATCCCCAGCCCGTGGTCCTGCACCAGGACGGATCAGCGTCCCTCGTCGGCCTGGCCGGCACTCTGCTGGGCGTGCTCGACGACGACGAGATCTCCTTCCCGGGCCTGGAGCTGCAGCTACAGGCAGGCGAGTCTCTCGTGCTCTACACGGACGGCGTCGTCGAGGCCAGGCAGGGGCGGGAGTTGTTCGGGGAGCAACGGCTGGTCAACGCGGTGGCCGGCTGCCACGGCCTTTCCGCACAGGGGGTGGCCGACCGGGTGCTGTCCGCGGCAGAACGGTTCGCGGGTGGCAATCTGCGCGATGATGTGGCGATTCTCGTCGCCCGGGTGGCCGACTGAGCCTTCTCCATCGCCGGCTCGAAGCAGCCCGACTCGGCGGAGTTGAGGATCCTGGTCGTCGGGACGACCAAAAGCCCATGATCTTCGAGCGCAGCGAACGGCGCCAGCCCGAAACCGCCATCCGCAGTTCGAGGAGCCGGGCGTGGACGGTGCGACGGGGGCAGGGGGAAGACTCACCTGACCCCGGGCACCTGGATTGCGCTGCCGCCTGATGGGTAAACAGTGCGAGATGTCCCCGTTCAAGACGTGGTGATCGATGAGTTCTACGTCGGTTCCGATGAGTGTGGTCCAGCAGACGGGTCCGTGCCGTCCGCCGGCCACGCACATCGTCGCGGAGCTGCCCTACCTCCCGTCCGCCGTGCCGCAGGCACGGCGGGTGCTGCGGGAGTGCCTCGGGCTGACCGACCTGCCGGACGACAGCCGGGCCACGGCCGAGCTCCTCGTGAGCGAGCTCGTCACCAACGCGGTCAAGTACGGCAGTCCGCCGGTGTGGCTGCTCGTCGAGCTTCGGCCGGGCCTCGTCCACGCCTCGGTGTCCGACACGTCGACGACGCTGCCGCACCGCCGTGTGATCGACGCCGACTCCGAGGGGGGCCGCGGGCTGCTGGTCCTCGACGCGCTGGCCGGCAGCTGGGGCGCCGTCTCCGTGGAGTCCGGCAAGTACCTCTGGTTCGACCTGCCGGTCATCCGGTCGGAGTAGACGGATCCCGGGCCGACTGATCCGAGGCCGACCGATCCGGAGCTGGCGGCGGCAGGACGATACGGGCCGCGCGGGGGTGGCCGAGGAACTCGTGCATGGCGAACTCGTAGCCGTAGGCACCGGCCATCGGGAAGACCACGACGTCGCCGGCCCGCAGGCGGTCGACGGTCACGTCCCGGGCCAGGGTGTCCTCGGGAGTGCACAGCTCGCCCACCACGGTGACCGGGCCGGCGGCCACCTCGGGCCGGGGCCAGCCCACCGGCCAGCTCTCGCGGGGCACCACGGCGAAGTTGTGAACGATCTCCCAGGAGGTCGGCAACTGGAAATGGTTGATACCGCCCCGAAGTATCGCGAAAGCCTCACCGTGCACCTTTTTGACGTCGGTCACCTCGGCCGCGTACCAGCCACAGTCGGCCACCAGCATCCGGCCAGGCTCGAAGATCACTCGGACGTCCGTCGGCGGGCGCAGCCGGGCCAGGCCATCACCGAAAAGATCGAGGTCAAACGGACGCTCGCCCCGCCGGTCCGGCTCGAAGGGCACGCCGAGACCACCGCCGACGTCCACCACCCGCAGGTCGAAGCCGCCCTCGCGCGCCTGCCGGACGGCGAAGTCGAGACACCACCGCACGTACTCCAGGTGCGCGGCCGCGTCGAGGTTTCCCGAGACGGCATGCACATGGAAGCCCACCAGATCGATCCCCGGCAGAGAGCGCGCCAGCTCGACCGCGCCCGGCACCTCCCGCTCCTCGATCCCGAAGGCACTCGGACGCCCACCCATCCGCAACGAGCCGGCGAGCCCGATCCGGGCGGGGTTCACCCGCAGCGCGACCGCGGCACGGCGGCCGGCTCGGGCGGCCACCGCATCGATCCGCAGCAGCTCCAGAGGGCTCTCCGCGTTGACGACGTCGACGGTTCCCGACGTCTCACCCGCGGCGGGATCCAGGAGGGCCCGCAGCAGGCTCAGGGACTTTCCCGGGCCCGACGCCACCATCCGGGGCAGGGGCTGCGGCTGCCGCTGCGGCTGCGGCTGCGGCTGCGGCTGCGGCTGGGGCTGGGGCCGCGGCTGGGTTGGCTGACCCGTGCGGGCCAGGGCATCGGTCGCGAGCGCGAGCTCACGCGCCGAGGAGATCTCGAACCCGTCGACCCCACGACCGCCGGCCAGCAGCGCGTCGAGCACGGGTGGGAAGGAGTTGGCCTTGACCGCGAAGTACAGCTGCGCCCACGGCGGCAGATGGCGACGCAGGTCGACGGCGGCCCGCTCCGCCACAGTCGGCGCGTAGAGGTACGCGCTGAGCTCGGGCTCCGCGTCGACACCGGACTCCGCGCCACCGCCGAGCTGCAGGCCGCCGCCGGGCCAGGCCCGCACGTACTCGATCACAGCCGGGGGCAACCGGTCCGGGCCGAGGGCGCGCAGTGGCGCCGCCGAGATCGGAAGATCCAGCACAGCCCGAAATGTACGACGTGGCGGCAAAGCATGCGCGTTGCCCGAGCCTCTCCCGACCCGGATCAGAAGCCAGCCGTCATGCCCAGGTCGAGTGCAGGCACGCCGGGCCGCCGGGCGGGGAAACGAGGTCACGAAATAGAAACCGCCCCGAAACGATGCCGACATCCACGGAACGGCTCCACCTCGCCCATTTGCGATCGTAGTATCACGGTGGGCAACGATCGCGCGGGGAGTCGGACGGGAAGCCGCGGGCGAAGCCCATGCAGGAAACCCACCGAGGAAGCCCAGCCGCAAAAATCCCACATGGAGAGCACGGCCAGCGCCCTACCCCGACAGTCGGCAGCCGTAAGGGAGAGAACGCCCCGACGCGAGGGGTGCAGCACAGTTCAACAGTGAGGAAGAGCTCGGCGCGTCCACTGGCCGGAGATCGGGACTCATTGAGGTTAGGCTTCCCTGATCCGGTCCGCTCGAAGGGAAGTCGCCGTGACGACAATCTCACCGGCCGACATCGATGCCAGTACCGGCGGAGCAGGTCCCAACAATGCGGATCCCAAGGCCGCGGCGGCGATCCTGGCGCGGCAGGCCACCCGTGAATCCGCCGCCCGCACCTACGCACGATCGCTCCCGATTGTGCCGACAAGCGCCACGGGGTCCTGGATCACCGGTGCCGACGGGCGGCGTTACCTGGATTTCCTCGCCGGAGCCGGCACCCTCGCCACCGGGCACAACCACCCGGCGGTCGTAGCCTCGATCGAGCGCGTCCTGCGTTCCGGAGCGCCCCTGCACGTCCTCGACATCGCCACTCCGCAGAAGGACGCCTTCACCGAGGAACTGGCGAACACGCTGCCCGTCGGGCTGCGCGAGGACCCGAAGCTGCTGTTCTGCGGGCCGACCGGCGCCGATGCCGTCGAGGCCGCGCTCAAGCTCGCGTACACCGTCACCGGGCGCCAGAACGTCCTGGCGTTCACCGGTGCGTACCACGGGATGACAGCCGGAGCACTCGCCGTGACCGGCAACGTGCCCGTGAAGGAGCCGCTGCCGACAGCAGCCTCGGTCGTCCGGCTGCCCTTCCCCTACCCGTACCGGTGCCCGTTCGGTGTGGGCGGCGCCGCCAGCGCGGAGATCTCCGCGCACTATGTCGAGCAGCTGCTCGACGACCCCTGCGGCGGTATCACCAGCCCGGCCGCGATGATCCTCGAGGTGGTGCAGGGGGAGGGCGGCGTCGTTCCGGCCCCTGACGGGTGGCTACGGGCGATGCGCGAGCTGACCAGCCGCCGCGGGATCCCGCTCATCGTGGACGAGGTCCAGACGGGTGTCGGGCGTACCGGCACCTTCTGGGCCTGCGAACGGGCCGGCGTGGTGCCCGACATGCTCGTGATGTCGAAGGCGATCGGCGGTGGGCTGCCGCTGGCCGTCGTCGCCTACCGCGCCGACCTGGACGTCTGGGCGCCGGGAGCGCACGCGGGCACCTTCCGCGGAAACCAGCTCGCGATGGCGGCGGGGCTGGCGACCCTGCGGCTGGTGCGGGACCACGGGCTCAGCGATCGCGCGGGAGTGGTCGGTGACCGGCTGCTGGCCGGTCTGAACCACATCGCCCGGGGCACCGAGATCGTCGGCGACGTGCGCGGCCGCGGCCTGATGCTCGGCGTCGAGATCGTCGACCCGCACCGGGAGCCGGACCGGACCGGCGCTCGGCCCCCGGATGCCACTCGGGCCGCGGCGATCAGATCCGCGTGCCTCGACCGTGGCCTGATCATCGAGCTCGGCGGCCGACATGACGCCGTGCTCCGTCTGCTGCCGCCGCTGACCATCACGGACGATGAGGCGGACCTCGCGCTGGAGATCCTGGCCGACGCCATCGCACTGTCCGGCACGCCCAAACTTTCCGGCGCAGCAGAGAGGATGGGATGACGGGGCCGGGTCACCAACCCGCGGACGATCTGCGAACACTGCTACGGGTCACGTTGGAGGCCCTCGACGCCGGCCGCCGGGACCGCAGCGGCCCCCTGCCCGCCGGCGGGCCGGCCGCCGTCCGGCAGGCGACGCTCGACGCGCTCGGGCCAGGGCCGCTTCTGCCCCGGACGGGCGACGGTGAGGCCGCGGCGCTCGGCGCGCTCACCCGCATGCTGACCGCGGGGTCGGCCGATCCCGCGGATCCGTTCTGCGCGGCCCATCTGCACTGCCCACCGTTGGCTGTGGCCGTGGCCGCCGATCTCGCGGTGAGCACGCTCAACCCGTCGCTGGACTCCTGGGACCAGGCCCCGGCCGGCACGACCGTCGAGCTGGAGGTGGTAGCCGCGCTGGCCGAGCTCGTCGGGTTCGACCCGACGCACGCCGTGGGCACCGTGACCACCGGCGGCACCGAGTCCAACCTGATGGGCCTGCTGCTCGGCAGCCACACCACCGGGCAGGCGGCCATCCGGTCGCGAGCCCGGGGCCGGAGCGGGCCGAGAGCCCACCACGGCCGGCCCGGGCCACGGGCCCAGCTCGGGCGGGCCGGCCGCGGTGGCAGCGCGGGCCCGGTTCCCGTCCTGTGCTCGGCGGCCGGCCACCACTCGGTTCGGCGCGGTGCCGAACTGCTCGGGCTCACGAAGGTCGTCCCGGTCGCGGTCGACGCCGCGTACCGCATGGACGTCCAGGCGCTGCGGGCCGCGCTGGCCCGGCACGACGGCCCCGTCCTCGTCGTCGCCACGGCGGGCACCACCGACGCCGGCGCGATCGACCCGCTGGCCGAGATAGCCGACCTGGTGCGCAGCCATCCGGCGCCGAGCTGGCTGCACGTGGACGCCGCGCACGGCGGTGGCGCCCTGTTCTCCCGCCGGCTCGCCGGCCGGCTCACGGGCCTGGACCAGGCCGACTCCGTCGCGCTCGACCTGCACAAGCTGGGCTGGCAGCCGGCACCCGCGGGAGTCTTCCTCACCCCGTCACGGCGCGGCTGGAGCCGGCTGGAAGCCGAGATCGCCTACCTCAACCCGGCCGATGAGACCACTGCGGGATACACCAGCCTGTTGGGACGATCGCTGCGAACGACCCGCCGGCCGGACGCCTTCAAGATCGCGGTGACCTTCCGCGCGCTCGGCCGGGAGCGCCTCGGGGCGATGGTGGACGCCTGCCACGACCTCGCCGAGCACGCGGCGCACGTCATCGCCGACCACCCTCGGCTGGAGCTCGCCGCGCCGGTCACCCTCAGCACCGTGCTGTTCCGGTACGTCCCGGCCGGCACCGGCACCGGCACCGGCACCGAGGAGGGCACCCGGCTCGACCGGCTGAACGCCGCGATCCGCAGCCGCCTGCTCGACGACGGCGCGGCGGTCGTGGGGCGGACGACCGCCGGCCCCGAGGCCGCCGTCCACCTCAAGCTCACCCTGCTGAACCCGGCGGCCACCGCCGCCGACGTCTCCGCGCTGCTCGCGCTCGTCGCCGCCACCGGAGACCGCATCGCGGCCGAGGCACAGCCTTGACCATCGCGAAGCGGACGGTCGCCGACAGGACCGCCGAGGCCCCCGATCCCGGCCCGATCCGCCCAGACCCGGCAAGCCCCGGTGTATCCGGGGCCGGCACCGCAGCCGCGGCCCCGGCAGACACGGGCCCGGCCGGTGCCGCGGCGGACGAGGCGGACGAGGTCGTGACCGAGGTCCTGCTCCGGTGCTGGTTGAGGGAGGTCGGCGCCGAGGCGGGAACGCCGACCGGCCCGGCGCTCCGGCTGCCGCTGCCCGCGACCGGCCTGGCACTGGACCTCGACATCACCTACCGGTCTCCGACCGGCTGGCACCGCTTCGGCCCGCCGCGTCTGCACGGCACGCCGATCGACGCGGGCCGGCCCGACGCGGGGCTGCTCGACGCTGGCCTGCTCGCCGCGCTCCTGACCCGAGAAGTGGCCGCCGGTGCGGCACTGCCCCCCGGCACCGCGCGCGGGGCTCTGGCGCGCATCCTCGACTCGGCGGAGTGGATCACCCGGATCGTCGCCTTCCGTCGCGGTGAGCCCGCCGCCGCGTCGGCGGCAAGTGCGTCGGCGGCAAGTGCGTCGGCGCCCGGCGAGCCCGCGGATCGGTCGGCCCGCGAGCCCGCCCGCGTGCCGGCCGGGGACGCCGCGAACCGCGCGCCGTTCCTCGTGGCCGAACGTGCTCTGATCACCGGTCACCCGTTTCACCCGGCCGCGAAGAACCGGGGGGAGGCCTCGGCCGCCGAGACGGCGCGGTACTCGCCCGAGCTGCATGGGGCGTTCCGGCTGCACTGGTTCGCGGCGCATCCGGGCATCGTCCGCCACGGCGGACCCGACCCGGCCCGAACGCTCGCGTCGCTGCGGGCCGAGGCCGGGACGGAAACCGGGAACGGAAACGGGAACGAGACCGGGAAGGGGACGGGTACCGGCCCGGTGGCACCGCCGGGTTACCTGCTGCTGCCCGCCCATCCCTGGCAGGCGCGCACCGTCGGCGACCGCCCGGAGCTCGCCCGGCTGCTCGACGACGGACGGCTGGTGGATCTCGGTCCGTCCGGGCCGCCCTGGTTCCCCACATCGTCGCTGCGCACGGTGTGGCGGCCGGACGCGCCGGTCATGCTCAAGCTCTCCCTCGGTATGCGGATCACCAACTCCCGCCGGGAGCTGCACACCGACGAGCTCGCCCTCGGCGCGGAGATGGCCCGGTACGCCCGGCTGGCCCTGGACGAATGGCTTGGCCGCCACCATCCGGACTTCCGGCTCCTTTCCGAGCCGTCGTGGGCCGCGGTGCTGCCCGGTGGGCTGGAGTGCGCGCTGCGGACCAACCCGTTCGGGGCCGGGGACCGGGCGGTGTGCGCCGCCGCGCTGATCGCCGACCGCCCCGACCTCGCCTCCGGGGCGCCCGACCGGTCACGGCGGTCGATGCTCGCCGAGATCATCACAAGCCTCACCCGCCGCGGAACGGCCGCGACCCGCCCGGCGGCAGCCGGCTCGGCTGTGACCCTCCCGGCGGCGGCCGGCTCGGCGCAGACCGGCTCGGCGGCGGCCAGCCACGTGGCGACCACGACAGTGGCGGGCGAGTGGTACGGCCAGTACCTGCGGGTACTCATCCTGCCCGTGCTCGACCTTTACCTGCGCCGTGGCGTCGGCCTCGAGGCCCATCTGCAGAACACCGTCGTCACACTTGACGACCAGGGCTGGCCGGTCACCGGATGGTTCCGGGACAGCCAGGGCTACTACCTGGCCGCCTCCCGCGCCGAGGCAGCGCGGCACGAGGTTCCCGGCCTCGGGGACGGGCTGCCCGCAGTCTTCGACGACGCGCTGGTCGAGCAGCGCCTCATTTACTACACGGTGGTGAACAACGCCCTCGCCGTCATCGGCGCGCTCGGCGCCGCCGGGATCGCGGACGAACGGGTACTGCTCGCACAGCTGCGTGCGGAACTGGTCCGTGCCCGCTGCGGCCCGGGCGGGCGGGCGCGGCGGGGCCGGGCGCTGCTGAACCGCCTGCTGGATGCCCCGACCCTGCCCTGCAAGGCGAACCTGCGCACCTGCGTCGACGGCCGCGACGAGCTGGTCGGCCCCGTGACCTCCCAGTCGATCTACGTGGAGATCCCCAATCCAATCGTGGAGGTCCGTCCCTGATGTCACCCTCCGCCACGGCCCCCGAGCCGTTCGACCTGCTCGGGGTGGGACTCGGCCCGTTCAACCTGTCGCTGGCGGCGCTCGCCGACGGCGTGCCGGGCGTGCGGGCCGTCTTCCTGGAGCAGCAGGACGCCTTTCACTGGCATCCGGGGCTGCTGCTGGACGGGACGACGTTGCAGGTTCCCTTCCTCGCCGACCTGGTGACCCTGATCGACCCGACCAGCCGGTGGTCGTTCCTGTCCTACCTGCGCGAACACGACCGCCTGTTCCGTTTCTACTTCTACGAGCGGTTCCACCTGCCGCGGCGTGAGTACGACGACTACTGCCGGTGGGTCGCGCAGTCGCTCGGGTCCACCCGGTTCGGGACGCGGGTCGATGCGGTGCGCTGGCGGCCGGGCAGCGAGCTGTTCGAGGTGACGGTCAGCGGCCCGGACGAGTCCGCACCCCGCGTGCTCACCGCCCGCAACCTCGTGCTCGGCCTCGGCACCGAGCCGGTCGTCCCGCCGGCCTTTGCCGGCGTGCGCGGCCGGCGGGTGTTCCACTCGGCCGACTTCCGCGGGCAACGCGACCAGCTGGCCGGGGCCCGGCATGTCACGGTCGTCGGTTCCGGGCAGTCCGGCGCCGAGGTGTTCGCGGAGCTGCTGCGCGCCCAGCCCTCGACCGGGCAGTCGCTGGCCTGGATCACCCGCACCCCCGCGTTCGCGCCGATGGAGTACTCCAAGCTGGGCCTGGAACAGTTCACCCCGGACTACGTGCGCTACTTCCACGGGCTCGACCAGCCGACGAAGGACGCCACCGTGCCCGGCCAGTGGCAGCTCTACAAGGGCATCGACGCGCAGACCATCGGCGAGATCTACGACCTGCTCTACGAGCGCAGCATCGGCGGCACCGACGCGGACGCACTGCTGCTGCCGAACGTGTCCGTGGAGGCGGTGAGCCAGCCCGGCGCGGATCACGCGCACGCCCTGCGCCTGCGGTGCCGGCACCGCGCCCAGCACCGCGAGTTCACTGTTGACACCGACGCGGTCGTCCTCGCCACCGGCTACGCACCACGCCGGCCGACGCTGCTCGACCCGGTCGGCGGGCTGCTGCACCTCGACCCCGGCGGCCGCTTCCGGGTGGACGACCGGTACCGCCTCGCGACCGCGGCCGAGGTCACGGGACGGATCTACGTCCAGAACGCCGAGCTGCACACGCACGGGGTGGGCGCGCCCGATCTGGGGCTGGGCGCCTGGCGGGCCGCGGTGATCCTCGACGACCTGACCGACGGGCGGGCGCACCGGCTGCCTCCACCCACCGCCTTCACCACGTTCGGCGCTCCCGAGCCACCGCGAGCCGCCGTGCCGGACGGGGCGACCGGGGGTGCGGTTCCCGCCCAGCCCGTCCAGCCCGCCGAGGCCACCGAGGCCGGCGGAGCGGGCCGGTGACGGGCCCGGAGCAGGTCGAGCCGACGCAGGCCGAGCTGTGGCGCACCGCGGGCCGCGCGCTGCTGTCCCGGCTGATCGCCGAGCTGGCCTACGAGGAACTGCTCGTCCCCACCACACACACCACCACGCACGCCACAACACCCGCCGCGGCGCCGCCCACGGCTGCGCCGCCCCCGCTGGCCGTTGGTCGGGGCACGTCGGCGCACTACCGGATCGAGTGCGGTCCGGCGGCCTACACGTTCAGGGCCCGGCGGGGCACCTTCGGCACCTGGTGGCCGGCGGCCGCGACCCTGCGCCGCGGCGGTGAGCCGGCCGACGACCCGGTCCGGTTCCTGCTCGACGCGCAGGCGTTGCTGGGGTGGTCCGGCGACGTCCTCGCCGACGTCGTACGCGAGGTGACGGCGACCCAGCGAGCGGATGTGGAGATCCTGCGCGGGGCGCTGCCCGCGGCGCGGCTGGCCGGGCTTTCCCACCTGGAGCTGGAGGGGCGCCAGGCCGGTCATCCCTGCCTGGCCGCGAACAAGGGCCGGCTCGGTTTCGGCGTGGCCGACGCGGCCTGCTACGCCCCGGAGTCGGGCGTCCCGTTCCGGCTTCGCTGGGTGGCCGCCGAGCCGGGTCTGGGGCTGCTCGTCACGCAGGCCGGGCTGACGCCGTCCGACCTGTACGACCGCGAGCTGTCGGCCGCGACCCGGGCGGAGTTCACCGCCGCGCTGACGGCGGCGCTGATCCGCGGCGGGCGCGCCGGGGGAACCAACGCCGCTGACGCTGACGCGCTGGCGGCGCGGTATGTGTGGCTGCCGGTCCATCCATGGCAGTGGGAGAACGTGGTGACGACGCTCTTCGCCGGCGAGCTGGCCACCGGGGCCCTGGTCGATCTGGGCGAGGCACCGGACCGCTACCTGCCGCTGCAGTCCGTCCGCACGGTGGCGAACATCGACACGGTGGGCGGGCGCGACGTCAAGCTCGCCCTGATGATCCGAAACACCCTGGTGTGGCGGGGGATGTCCGCGGAGGACGCGAAGGCCGGTCCCGTGGTCTCCTCGTGGCTGACGTCAGTGGCTCGGCAGGATCCGCAGCTGCGGGCGATGGGGGTGATCCCCCTGCCGGAGGTCGCCGGCGCGACCGTGGCGCATCCCGCCTTCGACTCGCTGGCGGACGCCCCCTACCGCCTGCACGAGCTGCTGGGCGTGCTCTGGCGGGAGCCGGTCACCGCCTTCCTCGCCCCGGGCGAACGGGCCCGGACGATGGCCGCGCTGCTCACCATCGGGTCGGATGGCCGAGCGCTGGCAGCCGAGCTGGTGCACCGGTCCGGGCTGACCGCCGCCCAGTGGCTCGCCGCGTTCCTGCACGCCCTGCTCCCACCGCTGCTGCACTACCTGTACGTGTACGGAGTGGCCTTCACCCCCCACGGCGAGAACGTGATCTGTGTGTTCGACGCCGACGACGTGCCGCGGCGCATCGCGGTGAAGGACTTCGGGGCCGACATCGACCTGGTCGAGGGTGACTTCCCGCAGCGCGCCGCCATAGACGGCGGTGCGAGCGCGCTGTGCCGCCACTGGCCGGCCCGGATGCTCGCCCACTCGGTGCTCTCCGCCGTGTTCGCCGGTCACTTCCGGTACTTCTCGGTGGTCGTCGAGGATCACCTCGGGATCGCCGAACCACAGTTCTGGGCGATGGTGCGGGATGCCGTGCTCGACTACCAGCGGGCGCATCCGGAGCTGGCCGACCGCTTCGCGCTGATCGACCTGCTGGCCCCGTCGTTCGACCGGGTCTGCCTGAACCGCGAGCAGCTGTCGGGGGCGGGCTTCCACGAGCGTGCCGGCCGGGACGCCCAGTTCGACGTCCTGCATGGCATGGTCGCCAACCCGCTCGTGGCCACCGGCACACCTGGCGACCGCGGACCATCCGGCGGCGAGCCATCCGGCGACGGCGAACCGCTCGGAGATGGGCGTTGACAGCGGCCGGGAGTCCCCCGCCCCCTGCGCCGGAGACGATGGCACTGCTTGCCGACGGCAGCGTCGACGAGGTGATCGTCGCCGCACCCGACCTGCAGGGCAGGCTGCTCGGCACCGCGCTGTCGCCGGAGTACTTCCGTGAGCGGCTGCTGGGCGGCGACGGCGTCGGCGCGTGCACCTATCTCTATGCGGTCGACGTCGAGATGGAGACCGGACCCGGCTATGCCTACGACCCCTGGCAGGGCGGTTTCGGGGATCTGCGGCTGGTCCCCGACCCGGCGACGCTGCGCCGCGCGCCGTGGCGGCCCCAGTCGGCGATCGTGATCGCGGACGCGCTCTGGCCGGACGGCTCCACCGTCGAGGTCGCACCGCGGACGGTGCTGCGCCGGCAGCTGGACCGGCTGGCCGGCCTGGGCCTGTGTGCGCTGGCCGGCACCGAGCCGGAGTTCCTGGTGTTCGAGGAGAACTACCGCGACGCCGCCCGCCGGGACTACACCCGGCTCACGCCGGCCAGCACCTACAACATCGACTACGCGCTAGCCGGCACCGAGCGCCTGGACGATCTCGTCCGCTCGATCCGCACCGCGATGGCGGTGGCGGGCGCCCGGGTGGAGTCCGCGCGTGCCGAGGTTCATCCCGGCCAGTACGAGATCGTCTTCGGCTACGACGAGGCGATGCGCACCTGCGACCACCACGTGCTCTACAAGACCACCGCGAAGAAGATCGCCGGTGCGTCGGGCCGCGCTCTCACCTTCATGGCCAAGTACGACCAGGGCGAGGGGAACTCCTGTCATGTGCATCTGTCCCTGCGCACCACGCAGGGCGGCCTCGTCCTCGCCGCCGCCACGGGCGAGGACGGGAGCGCGAACTCGGGCGAACGCGGAGGCGGCGGCGGTAACGGAGGCAGCGGCGGCGGGATGTCGGAGCTGATGCGCTGGTTCGTCGCGGGGCAGCTGGCCTGCCTGGCCGAGCTCACCCTCCTGTACGCGCCGACCGTCAACTCCTACAAGCGGCTGGCTCCCGGCGCCTTCGCGCCGACCGGAATCTCCTGGGGGTACGACAACCGCACGTGCGCGGTACGGGTGGTGGGCTCCGGGGGCTCGTTGCGGATCGAGCACCGGGTGCCCGGCGGCGACGCGAACCCCTACCTCGCCGTCGCCGGGATGATCGCAGCCGGGCTGTACGGCATCGAGCATCGACTGCCGCTGGAGCCGCCGCGGGCCGGGAACGCCTTCGCCGCGAACGACGTCCCGAGGCTGCCCACCTCACTGCGCGAAGCGGCCCGGGCGTGGCGGGAAAGCGCCGTCGTCCGGGCCGCCTTCGGGCAGCCGGTGGTGGATCATCTCGCCTACGCGGCGGAGGTCGAGCTGGCCGGCTACGAGCGAACCGTCACGGACTGGGAACGCCGACGCTGCTTTGAGCGGTTCTGACACCCTCGTCACCTGACGACGCCCGGTCGGCCGGGACCGGGCCGGAAGGTGTCCCGTCGGATGCTGTCTCGTCCGACGGGACCACGGCGGTGCCTCCGGCCGGGCCGGCCTCGCTCAGGCCGATGCGGGCATGCAGGGCGCGCAGCGGCTTCGGTGCCCACCAGTTCGCCTGCCCGGCGACCCGCATGAACGCCGGCACCAGCACACCGCGGATCAGGGAGGCGTCCAGCAGGATCGCCAGCGCCGTGCCCAGCCCGAACATCTGCATGAAGCGGACCGAGGACGTGGAGAAGGCGATGAAGGTCACCGCGAGCAGGGCCGCCGCCGTCGTCACGAGACGCCCGGTGCGGGCCAGGCCGGCGGCGACCGCCTCGGTGTTCGACGCGCCCGCGTCGTACTCCTCCTTGATCCGGGAGAGCAGGAAGACCTCGTAGTCCATGCTCAGCCCGAACGCGATGCAGAACAGCAGCACCGGCATCGACGTGTCGAGCGTGCCCGGGGTGAAGTCCAGCCACGAGGCGAGATGGCCATCCTGGAAGATCCAGACGGCGACGCCGAACACGGCGGTGAGCGTCAGCCCGTTCAGGACGATCGCCTTCAGCGGGAGCACCACACTGCCGGTGAACAGGAACAGCAGGACGAAGGTCGTCAGCGCGATGAGCCCGATGGCCAGCGGCAGGTGGCTGGCCATCGTGGCCTTGCCGTCGACGAGCACCGCCGGCGGGCCGCCGGCCAGCGCCTCGGTGCCGGCCGGGGCGGCGAGGTCCCTGACCTGGTGGACCAGCTCCTGTGCCTGCGCCGAATGCGGCTCCACCGAGGGCACCACCCGCAGGTAGGAGGCGTTCTCGGCCGAGTAGCGCTCGGTGGACGCACCGGGCGGCACCACGGTCCGGCCGTCGACCAGCACGCCGGCGGCGCTGTCGACCCGGGCGACACCGTCCATCTTCGAGATCGCGACCGCGTAGTCGGCGATCTCGTCCGGACCGGTGGCCTCGGCCGGGCCGGTCACCACCACCACGATCGCCCCGGCGTCGTTGGAGGAGAAGTCGCTGCGGATGACGTCTCCGACCGCGCGGCTGGAGTTGTCGGCGCGCAGCACCCGGTCGTCCGGCGTGCCGAACTCGACGTGCAGGAACGGGGCGCCGAGGACGAGGAGCAGGGCGATGACCGGCAGCCCGGCCAGCAGCGGCCGGCGCATCGTCACGGTGGCCACCCGCCGCCAGAACGGCGACTCCACGGTCTCCCGAGGCGCGTTCCCGACGGCGGTGCCCGCGCCGCCCTCGGCACCCGCGGACGTCCCGGCCGCCCGGCAGCGGCGCAGGAAGCCGAGCAGGCCGCCGACCCGCAGGGCGTTCACCTTCGGCCCGAGCAGCATCAGCACGGCTGGCAGGACGACCACGGCGGCGAAGACCGCGACCGCCGTGACCGCGATCCCCGCGTAGGCCATGGACTTGAGGAAGTAAGGCGGGAAGACCAGCATCACGGCGAGCGCCACGATCACCGTCGCGCCGCTGAAGAGGATGGTCCGCCCGGCGGTGCGGACCGTCACCGCGACCGCTTCGGCCCGGTCCCGGCCGGCGGCGAGCTCCTCACGGAAACGGCTGACCATGAGCAGGGCGTAGTCGATCCCGAGGCCCATGCCGAGCGCCGTGGTGAGGTTCACCGCGAAGATCGACACGTCGGTGAGGCTGCCCACCACCGACAGCACGGCGAAGCCGCCCAGGATGCCCATGAGCCCGATACCCAACGGCAGGAGCGCGGCGACCAGTCCACCGAAGGCGATGATCATGAGCACGGTCGTGATCGGGATCGCGATCGCCTCGGCCACCGCGAGATCGGCGCCCACCTGGCCGTTGATGTCCTCGCCGACGGTGGCCGCACCGCCTGGGCGCACCGTGACCGGCGAGTCGGCGTCACCCCCTGGCACCTGGCCGGCCTCGTAGGCGTCCTCGTAGCGGGCGACCAGGTCGCTGGCATGGTCCTCGTCCACGCTGGCGATGACCAGCGCGGAGCGGCCGTCGTCGGATTTCAGCGGTGGCGCGCCAGTCCAGTAGGACGAAACGTTGGTGACCCCGGGCTGGGCGGCCAGATCGGCGGCCAGCTCGCGCCCGGCCACCGCCACCGCCGGGTCGTCGACGGCCTGCCCGGTCCGGGTCTGGCCGGTCTGGGTCTGGCCGGTCCGGGTCTGGCCGGTGATGTCGGGACGGGCCGTGACGAGCAGGACGAGGTTCGGCTCCCCGCCGAAACGCTCGTCGACGAGGTCGGCGGCCCGACTGGAGGCGGACGCCGGGTCGTCGAAGCCCCCCGACTCGAGCTTGCCGAACGCGCCGAGGCCGAGCACGCCGGCACCGAGCAGTGCGATGAGGGTGAGCAGCAGGACGAGACGCGGCCGGCGAGTAACGATCTTCGCTACAGCGGTGAACACGGGACCCTCCCGAGAGAAGCGATCTCTTGGGAGAACAGTGTTCGCGAACACCGTTCTCTGTCAAGACCCTTGTTCTTGGAAGTTGACACCGATCGCATTCTGGCCGCAGCATGGCACGGTGACTCGCCCAGTCCCCCGCCGCGAGCGTCTCCGCCAGACGACGATTGAGGAGATCAAGAAGGCTGCCCACAAGCAGCTGACCGAGCGCGGCGCGGCCGGGCTCTCGCTACGGGCCGTGGCACGCGAGATGGGGATGACCCCGTCGGCGATCTACCGGTACTTCGACAGCCGGGCCGCACTGATCCACGTGCTGGCGCAGGACGCCTACAGCTCCCTCGCCGACGTGCTGGAGGCGGCCTTCGACGCCGCGCCGACGGACGACCACCTGGTGCGCTGGCTGCTGGTCGCCCGCTCCCACCGGCGCTGGGCGATGCTGAACCCGACGGAATACACGCTGATCTTCGGCCCGCAGCCCGATGACCTCACCGACCCGTCGACCGCCGTGCTCGACGAGCTCGAACGGTCCGTCGCCGTGCTCCTGCGGTGCATGGCCGAGGCGATCGAGGCCGGCGTCTTCGACCCGAGCGGGCTGGAGGCCGAGCTGTCGCCCAACCTCCGCCGGCAGTTCGAGGCGTGGGACTGTGACGACTCCGGCCTCGGCCCGGTCGCCGAGGCCGCCTGCATGCTGGTGTGGACCCAGCTGCACGGGTTGCTGGCGCTGGACCTGTTCGGTCATCTCCCGGAGCCGCTGAGGGGCTCGGGCGAGCTTTTCGACCAGCAGATGATCGGTGCGCTGGTGCGGGTCGGGGGCCAGGCACCCGTCGACTTCGCCGAGGTGATCGACCGTGCCGACCGGTGGCGGCCGGCATCGGTCAGGGCGCACCCGAACCCGGCTCCGGCGCGGCACCGCCCGACGTCAGGGCTGCGCCGCCCGGCGCCGGTCGAGCGGCTCCCCGAGTTCTCCCGCCCGCCTGATCACACCGCCCGCACGAGCGGCACGAACGGCACGCGCGGGATCCGTCCGGGCGGTGTCACCACCGCCCGGTCAGACCTGCTGACACCCCGTCAGGCAGATGTCCGCATCCTCCTACTCAGGGTGTCAAGGGCAGCACGGCGAGCGCTCTTGATCTCGCCCAGCCGCGCCTGGTAGGCCGGCGAGGTCGCCAGCGGCTGATAGAAGCCCAGTCGCGGAACGAAATCGGTCTCGTCGTACCCGGGTGGCCGGTACAGCGGATAGGTACGACCCGGAAATAGGAGGTCGTAGTTGTCGGCAATCTGCCAGACGGCGACATGCGGATCGAGGCGCCGCCGCTGGAAGTAGGCCTCGAGAACATCGATTGTGAAACTGATCTCATGGAACTGCTTGACCAGGTTGTGGTAGTGCTGACCAACCTGATACTTGATCGGCAGCTCGACCTGTAGACAGTCCGCGTAGTCGAGAAGGTCCAGAGCGAGAACCTTCAGGGAAGTCTCCACCCCGTAACCACGGGAGAACGCGAGCGACGCAAAGACGTCGGCGTCAATCACGAACTCCCCGATCAATGGCTGGATTGTCCGGGTGATGGACGGCACATGACGCGCGAGCTGCTTCGAGAGAAGCGAGCGCAGCATCTCGGTCGTTCGCCCGCCGGGCTGCCCGTCACCAGTGACCCTGCGCGAGCTTCCGTTCACGAAAAGCGGGGCATTGCCGGCGGTCGCCGCCGCGGCCAGAACGCCGACCGTGATCGGATCATAACTTTCAAGATCGGCGTCGTGGAAAATCAGCCGGTTACCGAACGCGAGGTACGCGAGGCTGCGCATGGCACCGGCCTTGCCACCGGCCGCGGCGTCCTCCGCCCCCGCGTGCCGTTCCATGACGGACTGGCCTCGGGCGACCCAGCTCGCCCCCGCCTCCGTCGCGATCCGCACCAGATCGTGCTCGTCACCGTCCGAGGACGGATCGACTATTACGCCGATCTCGTCGATGACGCTGCGTTCCTGCATCCACCGTTGCCGGTTGAGCGCGATGATGGTCCCGAGCGCCCGCGCCGCCTCAGGCCCGCGGGCGGGTATCAGCAGACTTAGCGTGACGCCTCTGTTGAGCTTGTCCACCTCGATCGCATCGAGGTCGAGGGTGGTGGGTTCGAGCGTTCGCACGGACGCCCCTCTCTCGAGACCTTTCTTGGCTTAAGACCCCCCCAGGTCCGGCCACGCCCGCGCAGACGTGGCCGACATACACCTGATGGTTCGCGTACCACGTGAACCACGTCAGGCGAAGCTTTCCGGGCAGGCGCTCCCCGGTCAACCGGACGCCGCTGGCGATCCTCCCTCTTCACACCTTTCCATACCTTTACCCGCGGATCCCCCCAGGGACCGACCGCCGTGGAACACACGGCCGGCGTGCGGGGATCAAAGTATGGATGTTGCGCGACGGATCGTCACTCCCCCGGAGGAGTCCCCCAGAACATCACTTTCGGCCCGCTCGGCGAGCCGGCCCGGGCCAGGTTCACCGGCACCCGGCCGCCCGTGCCGCCGGCCGCCCATCCGGCCGGTGCGACGGGACACCAGACCCTTCGCAGGTGTACCCGGGAGCTGTCCGGACGACGCCCGGCGGGTCCGGACACGTCCGCGTGGATCCCGGCCGTCCCGGCTGGTCGGGCCCCGGTTGGGAAGGCCTGCTCGGCGACACGATGGCATGCTGAGGTGGTGGATGTCGTACTGGACCCGATGCGCCCGGACCTCCGGCTTGGCCGGACGCCGATCCCTGTCGTCGGCCGCGCCCGGGTCTATGTGTGCGGCATCACTCCCTATGCCGTCACACATCTGGGCCATGCGGCCACCTACCTGTGGACGGATCTGACAGCGCGGGTATGGCGTGCGGCCGGGGTCCAGGTGGAGCTCGCCCGCAACATCACCGACGTCGACGACGCGATGTTCGCCGAGGCCCGCCGGCTGGGGATGCCCTTCGACCAGGTCGCGGCGATGCAGCGGTTCTCCTTCGACCGCTCGATGTCCGCGCTCGGGATCCAGCCACCGGACCACGAGCCGACGGCGCGTGCCGCGGTGACCCGGGTGATCGAGCTCACGACCGCGCTGCTGCGCGCCGGTCATGCCTACGAACGCAACGGCACCGTCTACGCCCGCACGGCCGAGGCGGCGGACCGCGCCGGCCTGGACCGGGCCGCGGCGATCACTCTCGCCGCCGAGTTCAACGACGACCCGCGGGATCCGAACCGTGACGACCCGCTCGACGTCGCGGTCTGGCGGGCGGACCCGGCCGACGGCGAGTTTCCGAGCTGGCCCAGCCCCTGGGGGCCGGGTCGTCCCGGCTGGCACGCCGAGTGCGCGGCGATGGTGCTGTCGACCTTCGGCTCCAGTATCGATCTTCACGTCGGCGGCGCCGACCTGCGGTTCCCGCACCATGCCGTGGAGTCGCTGCTGGCCGAGCAGGCGACGGGCGTCCGGCCGTTCGCGCGGGCCTGGCTGCACCCCGGCACCGTCCGGGTGGGCGGGGTCAAGATGTCGAAGTCCCTGGGCAACCTCGCCTTCGTCGACGACCTGCTGACCCGGCACACACCGTCCGCCCTGCGGCTGCTCTGCCTCGGCCGCGCGTGGGACGCCGACTGGGACTTCGACGAGTCGGCGTTCGACGCGGCCGAGGCGGCGCTCGACGCGCTCTATGCGGCCGCGGCGCGGCCCGGTGGCGGTGGCGGTGGCGAGCGGGAGAGCCCGGCCGCGGCGGAGGTCGACGCGGCGCTGCTCGCCAACCTCGACACCGTCCGGGCACAGGCCGTGGCGTTGGAGGCCGGCGGCGACGCGGCCCGGCGCTTCATCTCCGTCCTGGGGCTGATCTGACAGCTCCGCGCTTCAGACAGCTCCGCGCTTCAGACGGCTCCGCGCTTCAGACGGCTCCCCGCTTCAGACGGCTCCGCGCTCGCGCCACCCCGAGACTGCGTCGCCGGCAACGGCACCGCCACCATCACCGACTGATCACCGGTTGCTCACCGGCTGACCGTGGGTCGAGCCACGACAGGACTGCGCACTCGCCCACACCCGGCGTACCGGGCCAACGCCGCGACACAAGAATCAGACAAAAGCTCATACCCTGCGTCAAAGGATCGTGCACACGGAGCTACCATCAGGATGGTTCTGTTGTGGTCCAGGTCCGGCCCAACGGGCTGAAGCGCTTTTGTCGGGCTACCTCCGGTACTCGGGCCGTCTCGGGTACGAGGTGGCGTTGCGGGCAGCACCGGCGCCCCGGCTGCTGGGAGTGCGCCCGTCCAGCGTCTCCGGCGTTCGGATTCCGCGATCCCCCGCACCACAACCCACGGACCCCGCTCCCGCGGACCCGCGCCCCTGCACCGGCGCCTCCGCAGCTTCACGCATTCGTATTCGGAGACGCTGCTCATGCCCCGGTCGCTCCCGCCCGGCACCCGGTCGCCGGCGATTCCCGGTGATCGGTGACCGCACCCCGAGCCATGCGGCCGTCCTCCGACCGCCGCCGGGCCCTGGCGCTGGGCGGCGGGATCGGTCTGTTGATCGTCTTCTGGGCGCTGTCGGCAGCTGGCACCCTGCCGACCGGGCGCACCGCCGTCGAGCTGGTGGCCGGCGTCTGCGCCACGGTCGCGGTGTGCGTGGGGGTACGTCGGAACCGCCCGGCGGCCACGCTGCCGTGGTGGCTGTTCGCCGCCGCCCAGGCCACGGCGACCCTCGGCGACTCGCTGCTCTACGGCATCGGGAACCTGCTCGACCGGCACCGTTTCCCGGGGCTCTGGGACGTCTGCTACCTGGCCCAGTACCCACTGCTGGTGGCCGGCGTCGTCGTGCTGGCCCGCCGGCGTGGCCTGCCCGGTGGGCTCACCGACGTGCTGGACAGTGCGACCATCGGCGTCGCGGGGGCCCTCGTCGCCTGGGTCTATGTGATCGCCCCAGGTCTGTCGGCGGAGCATTCGTCCTCGTCCTCGTTCGCGACCCGCGTCACCGCGCTGGCCTACGCCGCCTCGTTCCCGGCGCTGTTCGCGGCCGGCCTGCTGCTGGTGCTCGACCGCGGCCGGCGCGGACCGGCCGGCTACCTGCTCCTCAGCCACCTCTCCGCGGTTTTGGCCGCATCGCTGCTCTACCTGCCGCGGCAGATCGACGGGACGGACCAGAACGGCGGCGGCGCACAGCTCGTCGCGCTGCTCGGTGCGCTGGGGCTCGGCGGCGCCGCCCTCCATCCGAGCATGCGCGAGCTCACCAGCACCCGGAAACGGAGCACGGCGGTCCTGTCGACGTCCCGGCTGCTGGCCCTCACCGCGGCGGCGCTGGTCGCGCCGATCGTGCTGACGGTGCAGAGCGTTCGCGGCGAGACCGACGGCCTGGTGGTCGTCGCCGTCTCCAGCGGCGCGATGTTCGTCCTCATCATCTTCCGGATGGCGGGTCTGGTCGCGGACCAGCACCAGGCCGCGATCACCGACGGTCTGACCGGCGTGCACACCCGCCGTCATCTGGACGGTGAGCTGTCCGCGGCGGTCGACCGCGCGTTGCGGGAGGGCCACCGCCTCGGCCTGTTCCTGATCGACGTCGACCATTTCAAGTCGATCAACGACCGGTTCGGGCACCCGGTCGGGGATGACGTCCTGGTCGAGGTGGCACGCCGGCTGCGGGCGGCGACCCGACCCGGTGACGTGCTGGGCCGGTACGGCGGTGAGGAGTTCGCCGTCCTGGTCACGGACCTGCCCGAGATCGACCTCGCGGCCGTCGGGGAGCGGCTGCGCCGCCAGGTCTGCGCCACGCCGATCCGGGTCGGCACCCGTTCGCCGGGCGGTCACCTCGACCCGCCTGGCCGGCGCACCGACCCGCCGCGGCCGGGAGACGGGCCACGCCCGGCCGGCGAGCAGCTCGTCGCGGTCACGGTGTCGGTGGGCGCGGCCGCCATACCGACCCACGCCGCGGACACGTTCGGCCTGGTCGCGGCCGCCGACAGCGCGCTGTACGCGGCGAAGAGCGCGGGGCGTGACCAGGTCGCGGTCAGCGGGACCATCGGGGCGCCCGCGGGCGGCGACCAGCTCGCGGTCAGCGGAGCAGCCGAAGCGCTCTGAGGCCCGGCACCGACAGGCCTGATGAGGCACCGACAGGCATCGGGTTTCGTCGGCTACGCGACATGACAGGCGTCCGACGTGCCGGCACGCGTCATCGCCAGGACGCACCCTGAGTGGTATGCGCGATTTGCCCGTTTAGGGCGTCTTTCGCGACGTAATCTCCGCGGAGAGCTCGAGCCTTCACCTGGAACGAAGAAACCTCGATCCTCCCACCGGCGTGTAGCGCCGAACACACCACCCCCCTCCCTCCCCCGCGACACCCATCCGAGCGTCCCGCCCGAACAGTCGGACGAGGCGCTCTCGACGCCGTTCCCCGCTCCCCCGCTCCCGCTCCCCCGCGGCGGAACGGCGCCCAGCGGTGCACCACCCCAACGCCCACATCCACATCCACGCCCACGTCCACCGCCCACGTCGGCCCAGCGGAGTCGAGGAGGACTGATGTCCGGGTTGCTGTACCGGATCGGAGCTGCCGCGGCCACCCGGCCGTGGCGGGTCATCGGGATGTGGCTGGCCACCCTCGTCGTGGCACTGGGGCTCGCGGCCGGCTCCGGCGGCGAGCCCCACGACGACTTCAGCGCCCCGATGACGGCCTCGCAGCACGGGACGGACCTGCTGCGCGCGAACTTTCCGAACCTCGCGGGCGCCGACGCCCGGGTCGTGGTGCACGATCCCGACGGCACCCCCCTGGACGCCGGCCTGCTGGCGACCGTGCGAACCCGGCTCGCCGCCCTGCCGTCAGCTGTGGTGGCCAGCCCGCCCCAGCTGTCCCGGGACGGCGACACCGCCCTGCTCACCGTGAACTACACGGATCCGGTCGCCGACATGGACGCGGAGCAGGCGCTGGCCGACCTGTTCAAGGCGGCCACCCCTGCCACCCAGCGTGGACTGCAGGTGGACGTCGGCGGCCAGGTCTCGGAGAACCTGCAGAAGGTCGACGGCCGGGCGGAGGCGACCGGCGTCGTGCTGGCCCTGCTGATCCTGCTGATCGCCTTCGGGTCGCTGGTCGCCGCTGGGGTGCCGATCGCGGTGGCCATGATCGGCCTGGGGATCGGGGCGTCGTGCATCACCCTGATCGCCGCGGTGACCACGGTGAGCTCGATCGCGCCCTCGCTGGCCTCGATGGTCGGTATCGGCGTCGGCATCGACTACGCGCTGCTGCTGGTCACCCGGCATGTGGAAGGGCTGCGGGCGGGTCTGCCGGTTCGGGAGGCCGCGGGCCGGGCGAACGCCACGGCCGGCGCCTCGGTGGTCTTCGCGGGCCTCACCGTGATCCTCTCGTTGACGGGGCTGCGGCTCGTCGGCCTCAGCACCTATGTGACGACGGCGTTCACGACGGCCGCTGTCGTGATCGCGGTCGTGCTGGTCGCGATCACCCTCGTTCCGGCGTTGTGCGGCCTCGCGGATCTGCGGGTTCTGCGGCGCCGCAACCACGCCGAGCTGCTGGCGGCCCGATCCGTCGCCCGTTCGGTCGCCGCGGCCGGCAGCGGCGCGTCCTCCCCCGGAGCCCTCCTCGGCTCAGGTGAGCCCTCCGCCGCCGCGCGACGCACCCTGACCGCCGCCTGGGCGAGGCGCATCGGTAACCGGCCGGGCCCGTGGGCCTTCGGGGCGCTCATCATCCTGCTGGCGCTCAGCGCGCCGATCCTGACGATGCGCACCTGGCCGCAGGACGCCGGCAGCCAGCCGGTCGACGTCACCCAGCGGCGGGCCTACGACCTGATCTCCAGCGAGTACGGGCCCGGCGCGAACGGCCCTCTGCTGCTGGCCGTCGACCTGCGGCGGCTCCCACCCGTTGCCCTGGCCGAGCTGGGCACGAAGGTCGCCGCGGTGCCCGGGGTGGCGTCCGTCACGCCGGCGGTCGTCGCACCGTCCGGTACCGCGGCGGTGATCGAGGTGGTGCCGACGACCGGACCGAGTGACGCCGCCTCGACCGAGCTGGTCAACCGGCTGCGCGACGACGTACTGCCACCCGGCGTGGACGTCACCGGCACGACCGCGATCTTCGCCGATCTGTCCGCGCTGCTGGCCGAGCGGCTGTGGTGGGTCGTGGGCTTCGTGGTCGGCGTGTCCATCCTGCTGCTGACCGTCGTCTTCCGGTCGCCGGTGGTCGCCCTGAAGGCTGCCGCGATGAACCTGCTGTCCATCTCCGCCGCGTACGGCGTGGTGACCGCGGTCTTCCAGTGGGGATGGGGAACCGATCTTCTGGGGCTGCCGCACAGCGTCCCGATGTCGAGCTGGCTGCCCGTCCTGATGTTCACCGTGCTGTTCGGGCTGAGCATGGACTACGAGGTCTTCCTGCTTTCCCGGATCAGGGAGGACTGGGTGGTCACCCGCGACCCGCGCGGCAGCGTGGTGCGTGGCCTCGCCTCGACCGCGCGGGTGATCACAAGCGCCGCCCTCATCATGATCGCCGTCTTCGCGGGGTTCGCCCTCGACCCGGACGTGACCGTGAAGATGGTCGGCGTCGGCATGGCCGTCGCGGTGTTCGTCGACGCGACGCTGATCCGCCTGGTGCTGGTGCCGGCCACGATGGCGCTGCTGGGCCGGGCGAACTGGTGGCTGCCGCGGTGGTGTGACCGGCTGCTGCCCCAGGTCGACGTGCACGGTGAGCGTTTCGCTCCCGGGGTGGCCGCCACCGCGGCGATGCGGCCGGACCAGGCCGGCGACGGCAGGACGGCCGACCACGCCACCGCCAGGAAGGCCGGGTCCGGCAGGAAAGGCGGCACCCACACCGACACCGACACCGGCACCGGCACCGGCACCGGACGGAAGGCGGGGGCGGGCGGCGGGGAGCCGACCGGCCGCGGGTCGATGGCCACCGGGGGTGGTCCGGCACCCGACCCGCCGCCCGCCGACGGGGGTGGCCCCGACTCCGGGACCAGCCCGAAGTCGGGTGGGACAGATCGCCTTAAACCTCCTTCCGGCCCCGTGATGGCCGGTTCGGGCATCCCCACACAGGTCTCAACCGAGCCGATCGACCATTCGGCCAACGGCCGCGAACTGCACCGATGAGATTCCATTTCCGCAGGTCAGAGCGGGTGTCAACGGCCGGCGGTTAGCACTTTCGATCAGCCGGCTAGCCCCGATCTGGGTGGCGGAATGGGGGGATCTGTCCTGATTAGCTGAGACGCCATAGGCAGAAAGTCGCCCCAGGCGGCCCGGCGGAAGAAGGCGACGCGGCGTGGACGAGCTCACCATGGACGGGCTCACCGTGGACGGGATCGCGATGGAAACGATCTCCATGGGTGGGTTCACCATCGACGAGATCACTGTCGAGCGGATCCTGCCGCCCGGCGCGCAGGGTCGGGGCGCGACCCCGGAACGCGACGACGACCCGGTCCGGATTCCGGCCCGGAGCCCGAGCGTCAGCCCCGCCCGCGGCGGATGGCTCGCGGCACACCCTCCGGCGGGCGGTCTTGAGCTGGGCGGCTTCACCTTCGCCGACCTCGAACCCGCCGGTCTGGGCCGGCTCGGCCTCGACCTGCGCCGCCTGGAACTGCTCGCCGGGTTCGACGCGGCCGAGGAGTGGCTGTCCGGTCGTGGGCTCGCCGGCGTCGAGGTGAGCCGCTTCGAGCCGGACGACCCCGCGGTGAACCTGATCACCGACCTCACGGGCAGGCGGACCGCTGCGGCCGGCACCCGGCTCGGCACCGACGCCAGGGCGGACACTGTAACCGTGACCGCCACCAGCAACGGCCTTGACCGAGGACCAGACCTGTCAACCGGCACCGACGCCGGCACGGGCGCAGGCACAGGCACGGGCACCGACGCCGGCCAGCGCGGCAGTGCCTCGTCGCCGGGCCCGGGGCCGGTGCCGGCCCCCCGTCCCAGCACCATGGTCTTCGAGCGGGCGGCCCACGACTACGACGCCGACGTCCACGGGATCCCGTTCTTCCGCCCGCTGGGCCGAACGCTGGTCAGCGCCGCCGACGTCCGGCCCGGCGAGGACGTGGTCGATCTCGCCTGCGGGCGCGGCGCCGTCCTCATCCCCGCCGCCGAGGCGACCGGGCCCACCGGTTCGGTTCGCGCCTTCGATCTGGCGCCGACCATGGTGGCGCTGACCGCCGCCGACGTCACGGCCCGCTCGCTGCCCTGGGCGACCGTGGCGGTCGCCGACGCGACGAATCCTCCGGTCGAGCCGGCCAGTGCCGACGTGCTGCTCTGCGGCATGGGCCTGTTCCTGCTGCCCGACCCGGCAGGAGCGCTCGCGCGGTGGCGCGGGCTGCTGCGGCCCGGCGGGCGGCTGGCCGTCAGCGTCTTCGGTGCCCCGGACCCGCTGTGGAGCCGGCCCGACTACCCGCTTCGCCTGGCGACCGGCCTGGGCGCGGCCGACCGCCGGCCCGGGCAGGCCATCCTGGCGGAAGGCGCGCTGGCACGGGCGCTCACCGCGGCCGGATTCGAACTCACCCGGGACGATCTCGTCGCCACCGACCTGGTCTTCCGCGACGTGGAGCACTGGTGGCACTGGGCGTGGGGCACCGCGGTCCGCTCGATGCTCGAGAAGGTCGACAACGCCGACCTCCCGGCGATGATCGATGACCTCACCCGGTGGCACGCGCCGTCGGTGGACGCCGGCGGGCTGCACTGGCGTCCGACCATCCGGATCGTCACCGCGACAGTGGGCGCCCGCCGCGGCTGACCCCGCCCGGTCGCAAGGCGCACCGGTAGCCGGGTAGCTCCGGTAGCCCGGTAGGAGTCCGAATCCCGCACCCGCCCCGCGGGCACTGGCAATTCCCCTCAAGAGGGACAAACTGGGCACGGGTTCACCTGGCATCCCGCAAGAAGTGCGGATTCTGGTCGTTGGAACGACCAAAATCCTTCACACTTGCGACTCGCCAAGCGCTGCTGGGCCCCTGATCTCGGCGGCGGGGCCCTTCAGGCGACCGGGAAGGGCCTCAGGCCAGGTAGCGGACCACCGTCTCGGCCACGCAGACCGGCTTGGTGGCGCCCTCCATCTCGATGGTGACCTGGTTGACCGCCTGGACACCGCCGGGCACATCGTCGACCGACAGGTTGCGGACGATGCCGCGGACCCGGGAGCCGACCGGGACCGGCTGCGGGAAGCGCACCTTGTTCAGGCCGTAGTTCAGGGCCAGCTTGATCCCGGTGACCTGCGCGACGTCAGCGGAGATCACCGGGATCAGCGACAGCGTGAGATAGCCGTGGGCGATCGTGGTCTTGAACGGCCCGTCCTTCGCCCGCTCCACGTCGACGTGGATCCACTGCCAGTCGCCCGTGGCGTCGGCGAAACCGTTCACCTGCTCCTGGGTGATCTCGCGCCACGAGCTGGTGCCCAGCTCCTGGCCCTGCAGCTTCCTCAACCCGTCGATTCCGTCGATCGTCGCCATCTGGCGAGTATCTCGAAGCCGTCGCTGACACGCACCGGGAACGAGGCGGGGCCGGGACGCTCGCTGCGGAGCGTGCCCGGCCCCGCGTTCGGGCCCTGCGTTCAGGCCTCACGTTCGGGCCCTGCGTTCAGGCCTCGCGTCAGGCGTGCGCGACGAAGTTGAAGCGGCTGCCGTTGTCGAAGGTGCGGCGGAAGCTGCCGAGCGTGTACGGGCCGGTTCCGTCCATGTCGAAGATCCGCAGGCCCAGATCGCCGTCGATCAGGCGGTACATCTCCTCCGCCGTGGTCCCGTACTTCCGGGCGGCGGCACCGAACTCGAAGATGATGTACGGGCGGTTCGTGGCCAGCAGCTTCTGCCCGCCCTTCAGCACACCGTACTCGGCGCCCTCGACGTCGATCTTGATCAGGTCCAGGCGGTGGTCGGGCGGGAGGGTCTCGTCGAGCACCTCGACGACGACCTCGATCTCCTCGACCTCCTCGGCGCCGTCCGCCGTCCGCTGACGCAGCCCGCTGTACGCCGGCCGGCTGCGGACGTAGGCGAACGGGCTGACCCCGGACTTCTCCGCGAGCGCGGCCTGCTTCAGCGTGACGGTCGGGAACTCCAGGCAGAGGTACTCGAAAAGGTGCGGAAGCGGCTCGTAGGCGATGTGCTCACCGCGCGGGGCGTGCAGCACGATCGACTTGAGCACGTCGCCGCGGTGCGCACCCACGTCGATGCAGTTGGAGTCCTCCTGGAGCACGAAGGAGAGCAGCAGCGCGAGGTGTTGGTCATCGACCGCGTTGCGGCGGGCGCTGGGCAGCACGGTGCGGCGGACCAGCTTCAGCGCCGGCCCCAGACCCAGCTCGACCGCGGTCTGGCGGAGCTGACCGAGCTGTCTGTTCATCTGCTCCTGCATCGCGGAACGTCCCTTTCGCGAGCCATCCGTCCGGCGCGGGCCCGACGCCGGCTGCGCTTCGCTGCGCTCGCCGCCGGGCTGGGCCATCCAGGCTGGTTGTCCGAAAAATGTGCGGTCTGTGCTGTCACGCACAACACCGCGCACTTCGCCGTCGCGCCAATTGTGACAAGTCGCCCGGGAGGTCCCACCGCCACCCCCATCATTGACCACAGTCCGGACACTGCGCCCAGCTGCACCACCACGTACCAGCTCCAGGTCAAGGCCCGAAGGTGGTCAGAAACCGGACGGAAACCGGACAGCACGGGCCCTGGTCCGGGCCAGTTCAGGCCCGGGCCAGGCTCCGAACAGGCCCAGCGCGCCGACCGGATCGGGCCCGGGCCAGGCCCGGTTCACCGACCGGATCAGTCCCGGGAGTCGAAGGCCTCCACCGGCGGGCAGGTGCAGACCAGATTGCGGTCCCCGTAGGCACCGTCGATCCGCCGCACCGGCGGCCAGTACTTCGCCGCCCGCAGCGACGCCACCGGGTAGGCCGCCACGGACCTCGGGTACGGGTGGTCCCAGTCGTCCCCCGTGACCATCGCGGCGGTGTGCGGAGCGTTGCGCAGCGGGTTGTCGTCCCGCGGCCAGACGCCGTCGCCGACCTTGGCGGCCTCGGCCCTGATGGCGATCATGGCGTCGCAGAACCGGTCGATCTCGCCCAGGTCCTCGCTCTCGGTCGGCTCGACCATCAGTGTCCCGGCGACCGGGAACGACATGGTCGGCGCGTGGAACCCGTAGTCGATCAGGCGCTTGGCGATGTCGTCGACGGTGACGCCCGTCTCCCTGGTCAACGGCCGGAGATCGAGAATGCACTCGTGCGCGACGAGATCGTTGCGCCCGGTGTAGAGAACCGGATAGTGCGGCGCGAGCCGGCGGGCGATGTAGTTGGCGTTGAGCACGGCCACCGACGTCGCCGCCCGCAGCCCGTCCGCACCCATGAGGCGGATGTACGCCCACGGGATCATGAGGATGCCGGCGGATCCCCACGGCGATCCCGAGATCGGCCCGACCCCGGTTTCGGGGCCGGCCTCCGGGCACAGCGGATGGTTCGGTAGATACGGCACCAGCTTCTCGCCGACCGCCACCGGCCCGACCCCCGGGCCGCCGCCACCGTGCGGGATACAGAAGGTCTTGTGCAGGTTGAGGTGGCTCACGTCCGCCCCGAACCGGCCCGGCTTCGACAGCCCGACCAGCGCGTTGAGGTTCGCCCCGTCGACGTAGACCAGGCCGCCGGCGTCGTGCACCACCGCGCACGCCCGGGCGATGCCCTCCTCGTACACACCGTGCGTCGACGGGTAGGTGACCATGAGGGCCGCCAGCACCGACGCGTGCTTCGCCGCCTTCGCGGTCAGGTCGTCCAGGTCGACGTTGCCCTCCGCGTCGCAGGCGACCACGACCACCCGCATGCCGGCCATCGCGGCGCTCGCCGCGTTGGTGCCGTGGGCCGAGGACGGGATCAGGCAGACGTCACGCACCGGCGCGCCCGGCTCGGCGTGGTCACGGTGGTAGGCGCGGATGGCCAGCAGCCCGGCCAGCTCCCCCTGGCTGCCGGCGTTCGGCTGCACCGAGACGGCGGCGTACCCGGTGATCCGCGCGAGCCACAGCTCCAGGTCCCGGATCATCGACACGTACCCGGACGCCTGGTCGATCGGGGCGAAGGGGTGGATGTCCGCGAAGTCCGGCCAGGTGACCGCGGCCATCTCGGTCGTCGCGTTGAGCTTCATCGTGCAGGAACCGAGCGGGATCATGCCCCGGTCGAGGGCGAAGTCGACGTCGGCGAGACGCCGCAGGTACCGCAGCATGGCCGTTTCGGACCGGTGCGAGTGGAACACCGGATGCGTCAGGAAGGCCTCGTCCTCCCCGCGGACCAGCGCGGCCGGCAGCGCCGCCGGCACCGACACCGCCACCCCCGCGGACGCGACCTCGGGCGCCGGGCCCTCGGGAGCACTCACCCCGAAGGCGGCCCAGACGGCACGCAGATCCGCCTCCACCGTCGTCTCGTTGCAGGAGACGCCGACATGGTCGGAGTCGACGAGCCGCAGGTTCACCCCGTGCACGAGCGCGTCCGCCACGACCTGCCCGGCTCGCCCCGCCACCCGGGCGAGCACCGTGTCGAAGAACTCGTCGTGGACGATCTCCACGCCGCCGGCACGCAGACCGGCCACCAGTCGCACCGCCTGCGCGTGCACCGCGCCGGCGATCGCGGCCAGCCCCGCCGGGCCGTGGTAGACGGCGTACATCGAGGCCAGCACGGCCGGCAGCACCTGGGCGGTGCAGATGTTGCTGGTCGCCTTCTCCCGCCGGATGTGCTGCTCCCGGGTCTGCAGCGTGAGGCGGTAGGCGGGGTCGCCCGCCGCGTCCACCGAGACACCGACCAGCCGGCCGGGAAGCATCCGCTCAAGGCCGGACCGCACCGCGAGATAGCCCGCGTGCGGGCCGCCGAAGGACAGCGACAGCCCGAACCGCTGGGTCGTGCCGACCACGATGTCCGCGCCGAGACCGCCGGGGGCGCGCAGCAGCGTGAGCGCCAGCAGATCGGCCGCGACGGTCACGACGATGTCGCGTTCCCGCGCCTGGGCGATGAGGCCCCGAGGATCGCGCACGCCCCCGTCCGCGCCCGGGTAGGACAGCAGCACACCGAAGACGTCCGGCAGGATGTCGGCTGCCACGGCGGCCGCGGCGGGCCCGGCTGGTCCGTCCGACAGCGCGGTGGCTTCGTCCGCCGGGACGGGGGACTCACCCGGTGCCGGCGTCGGCCGGGGGGTGAGGCCGTCCCGGAGGTCGGCGACGACGACGGTGATGCCGAGTGCCTCCGCCCTGGTGCGGACGACGGCGATGGTCTGGGGCAGGGTGTCCGCGTCGATCAGGAAGGTGGAGCGCTTCCCCCGGGTGGCGCGGTAGGCGATCTGCATCGCCTCCGCCGCGGCGGTGGGCTCGTCGAGCAGCGAGGCACCCGCGACCGCCAGACCGGTCAGGTCCGTGATCATGGTCTGGAAGTTCAGCAGGGCTTCGAGCCGGCCCTGCGAGATCTCCGGCTGGTACGGCGTGTAGGCCGTGTACCAGGCCGGGTTCTCGAGCACGTTGCGCTGGATCACCCCCGGCATGACCGCCGGGTTGAACCCCAGGCCGATCATGGAGGTGACGCGGCGGTTACGACCGGCCAGCGCCCGCAGCTCCGCGAGAACCTCCGTCTCGGTGACCGCCGGCGGCAGATCGAGCTCGGTGTCCCGGATGGCGGCGGGTACCGCCGCGTCGGTGAGCGCGGTCAGCGAGCCCAGGCCCAGCAGGTCGAGCATGGCCATCCGGTCGGCGTCATCCGGGCCGATGTGGCGGTCGACGAACCGCGGGATCGCCTCGACCACGAGCGCGGCGCCCGACTCGGGCCGCTGCCGCGGCGCCTGCCGCTCGGACACGGCCTCACGCCCAGTCGTCGTACCGCCGTTGGTCGTCGCCCCGCCGTTGTTCGTGGTACCGGCGCCGTTCGCGGTACCCGCGCCGTTCGTAGCACTGTCGTCAGCGATACCGCCGCCGGTGCCGGCGGCCTGAGCGGAGGAACCCGGCGGCGTCGCCGCAGTGGTGATCTCGGTGGTCATCGTCGCTTCGCTCCGGAGGTCGTGCGACGCCGAAGAGAGACCAACGCCGAACGGTGGCGACACCGGACGGCCGTGGTCCCCCGCCCGCGTCGCGGCGGGCCTCCCCCTCTGTCATGAGCCTGAGAGCTTCGCCGGCCACCACGCCCGGGGTCACCCGGACACCAGCGGCCGACTTGCACCGTCGGCGGGACACAGTCTCGTGTCCGCTTTTCAGAGTCGCCTGACCCGGCGGTCTTGAGCCTGAGAGTTTGCGGGGAGATCTTGCTCCTTCGGCGCTCCGGGGCTGGCCCCGGAGCTCTCCCGCACGGGTGTGAGCGGCGCGATGTGCAGTTGTCGATGTTGCCGTGGCCAGGTTGCAGGTGGCCGGGGTTGCAGACAGCGATGGTGCGGGTGGCATGGGCGAGCGGTGACGCTGCTCCCGCCGCATAGGCTAGTCGGCCGCGTCGCCGGCCGCCAAAGATCTTGCAAACCCGCCCGAAGTCCGCAAGGCCACCGTCTCGTCCGCGGCTTCGCCGTCGCCCTCGCAAGCCCAGGCGGTCAGCAGCCGAACCTGCCCCGCCGCCGGATCACGGTCCGCCGCCCGACCAGGTCACCGCGGCCGAGCCCACCGCACGGCGCCCCACCGGGGTCCCGCGCCCCCACACAGCGTCCGCAATTCGCACTAATAGGGACAAACAGGACAGGGAGCCAACTCGACGACCCGCAAGAAGCGAGGATCTTGGTCGCTCCAGCAGCCAAAATCCTCGCTTCCTGCTCGGAAGCAGCGGGTGGGCGGAGCGCTGGTGCGACTCCATACTGCTCACTAGACGCTGGTGCGCTCGCGCTTGCCCGTCGGATGCGCGGTGCGGAACTTCGCGGCCTCCTCGTCGCTGCGCGCCCCACCCCGCTCCCCTTCGAAGAAGGTCTTGGCGAGACGGTCGTGCGACGTCTGGTCCGTCACCTGCCGGGCCATCTCGTCATCCGAAATGCCCTGCCCGGCTGGCTCCGTGTGCCGTTCACCCTTTACGACCTGGTGCGACATGTCCAACCTCCTGACATCCGCCGCCGTTGCACGCTCCTCGGACGATCCACCCGGCCGGTGGTCTCCAGCCCGGATCCCGCCCTCGATGTCGACATGCCCGGTTCAGGCCCTGGTCATCCCAACGGGGACCGACAGCCAGACCCCCGGCCGACAGCCAGACCGCCGGCCAACAGCCAGACCGCGCTGACGGCCGGGCGCCCGCAGGCAGCCGCACGGCCGGGACGCACCCCCCCCGGAAGCGATCCGGGTATCGGGTCCACCGGATTCACCGGAACCATCCGGCACCGGTATGTTTCCCACCAGGAGCGATATCCGCCGATACCACGCATATAGCAGGCGACCTGGGTGCGAGGTGCGCTATATCGCCGGGTGTAGCGTCGCCGGAGATGAGCCGCGCCCGAGGAGCGGAAGCCAGATGATCAGCGGTTATCGGTTCCTCCGGGACCTCGGCCACGGCGGTTTCAGCACCGTCCACCTCGCCGAGCAGGAGATCTTCGATCGGCAGGTCGCCGTGAAGGTCATGCATGCCGACCTGCGCGATCCGGACGCGCGGCGCCGGTTCGTCCGGGAATGCAAGGCGACCGGCCGGCTCACCGGGAACCCGAACATCATCACCGTGTTCGACGCCGGAACCACGGTCGACCACCGGCCGTACATCGCGATGGAGTACTTCCCGGCGGGAACACTGCGCGACCGGGTGATCGACCAGGGCCCCCTGCCCGTCCGGGAGGTGCTGTCGCTCGCGGTTCCGGTGACCCGTGCCCTGGATGCCGCCCACCGGCACGGCATTCTGCACCGCGACCTGAAACCGGCGAACATCCTGCTCCGCGCTTCGGGCGAACCTGTGCTCAGCGACTTCGGCATCGCCAGCGTCGCGGAGGGCCTCGACCCGGCGACCTTCTCGGCGGCATTCACCGCCGGTTTCGCGGCGCCGGAGGTGCTGCTCGGCGACCAGCCGGAAACCACCTCGGACGTGTTCGGGCTCGCCGCGACGCTCTTCGCCCTCCTCACCGACCGCACGCCCTTTCCCGGGAAGACCCCGGCCGAGATCTTCACCCGGATCCAGGCCGGCGAGATGCTGCCGCTCGATCGCCCGGACGCACCACCAGCCCTGGACGATCTCCTTCGCCGCATGCTCGCCCGCACGCGGGACCAGCGGCCGGGCCTGGATGAGGTCACAGCAGAGCTCACCTCGCTGCTCGCCGAACTGGAGCACGGCGACCCCTACCCCTCAGCCGGCTGGCAGGGCACAGGCCCGCGCGGCGAGGAGGACGGCGAGGACAGCACAGGTGCACCACTCGAACCGCCGCAGCGTCCTCGGCCGCGACGCCAACGCCGAAGCGGGTGGCAGGTCGCGGCCGTGGCCGGCTCGGCGGCACTGCTGACGGCCGGGGCGGTCGCCCTCTCCCTGCAGCTTGCGCGCCACGGCGAACAGGATGACGCCGCCGAGCTCACGACGAGTACCAGCTCCACTGCACCGACTGCGGCGGGCACCAGCCCCGGCGCCCCGACCAGTCCCAGCACGAACGCCAGCACGAACGCCGGCACCGGCACCGACACCGACGTCGTGAGCACGAGCACGCCGACACCCTCGATCACCGCCGCCGACACCTGCGGCATGCGATATGAGGAGATCCGCGACTACCAGGATCGCGTCTTCAAGAGCCAGTACATGTGCCCGACGGATGTCGACTCACCGGTCTACGCCAACATCGGCGCCGGCGTGACCGGGCCACTCGACGACACCGGCCTGATGAGGAAGTCCGACACGGTCTGGGTCGTCTGCCAGATCCAGGGACGACCGAATCCCACCAGCAGAACGGGTAGACAGAGCACCTGGTGGCTGTACACCCAGGGCGACGTGCCGGCGGAGAACAGCTACGGATACAGCGACGCATGGGGATACCTGCCCGCGACGGCGGTGACGTATCACAACGAGGGCGCCGCCGTCCCTGGCGTCGAGCCATGCACCGCGCAGCCCTGACCAGCTCCGTTCGCCTGACCCCACGCCGGACGAGCCCGCAGGCGTCGTTCAGGGCCTGCGGGCGTGGAAGGTCGCGCATGACGGCTGGCCGATCGGCATAGTCGGCAGCAAGGGATCCCCGCCGGGAGCTGGAAACGAGTGCGCGAGGAGCGGCACGTGTCAGGACTCGACCGTGATGGTGACGTGTTCATCCTGGACCTGGGGGACGGGGAGAACCGGCTGAACCCGGATTCGGTGGCCGCCATCAACCTCGCCCTCGACGAGGTGGTGGCCGCGCCGGCACCGAAAGCCCTGGTCACAACCGCGTCCGGCAAGTTCTGGTGCAACGGGTTCGACCTCACCTGGATGACCGCGAACCCCGGTGAGATCGAGCCGTTCATCCAGTCGGTGCGGGTGCTGTTCGCCCGGTTCGTCACCCTGGGGCTGCCGACCGTGGCCGCGGTCGGCGGGCATGCGTTCGGCGCCGGCGCGGCCCTCGCGCTCACCCACGACCAGCAGGTCATGCGGGTGGACCGGGGCTACTTCTGCTTCCCCGAGGTCGACATCGACATCCCCTTCAGCGGTGGGATCACCGACCTGATCCGCTCCCGGCTGCCAGTGCGGACCGCACACGAGGCGATGACGACCGGCCGTCGGTACGGCGGCGACGACGCCCTTGCGGCCGGGATCATCGACGGCGTGGCGGACCAGGACAAGGTGCTGCCGACGGCGATCGGGATGGCCCGCCCGCTCACCGGCAAGGCGGGCCCGACGCTGGGCACCATCAAGTCGAGGCTGTACGCCACGGCCGTCGCCGGGCTGGTCGCGGGCCAGGCCGTCGAGGTGCCGATCTGACCGACCGTGCCGGCCCGGTGTTCGACGATCGGTGATCGGTGATCGGTGATCGGTGATCGGTGATCGGTGATCGGTGATCGGTGATCAGGCGGGTGCGGCGTCCTGGGTGGACGAGGCCACCAGCCGACCGTCCTGGCTGAAGAAGGACGCCCGGGTGAGCGTCCGGTAGCCGGAACCGGATGGGCTGTCCCGCACGACGAGCAGCCACTGGTCCGCGCGGAAGGGCTGGTGGATCCAGACCGCGTGGTCAAGCGAGGTCATCCTGGCCGGATGGAGTGACCGACCCGGGTCTGGATGCGGATGCGGGCCCGGCCCCGAGTCGGGGTGCGGGTTCGGCCGCGTTCGGACGAAGGCCGCCAGCATCTGCCGGGCGAAGGCGGCTGTCACGTGATCGGCCAGGTAGGTGAGCGCGCCGGCGTGCAGAGGCGGATCATCCGGGAGGGCCTGGCCCAACCGCACCCAGGCCACCGGGCGCACCGACGCCCGTGCGGCGCCTCGGGCGTCACCATCCGCGACGACTCGCAGGTCTATCAGCCGGCCGGTGGCCTCAGACGGGCGGTCCAGATCCGCGGGCGGAGGGACGGCCGGAGCCCTCAGCTGATGTCCCGTCCGCCCGTTGGGCCGGAAGAGCAGGGACATCACACAGACCACCTCACCGCCCTGGACGCCGGTGACCCGCCGGGAGGTCGCACCGCCGCCGTCGCGGACCCGGTCGACGAGATAGACGATCGTGCGTCGCCCCTGCGCCGGCCGCGGGAAATGCGCGTGCAGCGAGTGGACGGGCGGACCGCTCGACACGGTGCGGGTGGCGGCGAGCTGAGCCTGCACCGCGATCAGCCCGGTGTGGACGGGTTCGTCACCGTCACCGCGCCACCGGGCGCGAAAGACGTCACGGTCGATGTCCTCCAGCGCGGCGAGCTCGAGGAAGCCCGGTCGTGGCCTCGGCCCCGCCGCCCGAAGCGGCCTGGTCGAAGGGCCGAGCGGAGGGCTGGACGGAGGACCGGACGACGGTCCGAGCGGAGGACTGGGCCGAGGAACAGCCGGCGGGGCCCCCGTCCGGAGCCGGTCAACGGTGAACCGGACGGGTGTCACTTCGACCGAGTGGACCACTCCGGGACCACTCCGACGCCGCCGCAGCCGGTACGGAAGGGTCGGCCGGTCATCCGGGACGGCACCGGCGTTCGAGCCCGGGCTGCCAGTCGAACCCGGCCTGCCGTCCGAACCCGGCCTGCCGTCCCCGCTCGGCACCGCGCCGCCGCTCAGACCCGGGCCGCCGTCGGGGACAGTGCCGCCGTCCGGGACAGTGCCGCCGCTCAGGCCCGGGCCGCTCGCGACGGCGCGGGCATCCGCGACATCGCCGGTGGCGACACGCCCGGGGTCACGCCACCGAGGCAAGGCTGTCCCTGTCCGCGGCCCCCGTGGCCTCCGCGTCGGGTCGGCCACCCGCCGCGCTCGACGCGCTCCCGTACGGGGAATCCGGCGGGTTCCCGTGGTCCCGCGGGCCACGCAGCCGCGACCACACCGTCCCCGGTGCCAACAGGCGGCGAAGCCTGTGGACCCGACGAAGCCGATGGAACCGTCGGGTCCGCGGCTCCTCCGGGTTCCGCGGCTCCTCCGGGTTCCGCGGGTTTCGCAGGCCGCGCGGCCGGTTCCGCCCACGCGGCCCACGGCCGCCGCGCAGCGCCCGCTCAGCCCGATCGAGCTGGCGCCACGCCTCCTCGGCGGCACGCGCCCCGGCGGCGCCGTCCCAGTCCAGGGCTGTGTCGGGGGCGAAGATCGCGATCGTCACCAGATCCGCCAGCCCACGCAGGGCGGCCTCGACGGCCGGTCCCGCCTGCGCGGTGGCGGCGAAGGTACCGCCGAGGTGGACGATCTGCGCCGGGCTGGCCGCCGCCGGGACCGTGCACCCGGCATCGGCGAGCGCCTCCAGCGCACACTGCCAGGCACCGACCACACGCTCGCGCCGCTGGGCCGCGAACCGGAGCCTGCGGCGCCGGACACCGGACGCCACCAGGGCAACCGCGAGGTACAGGCCGGCCAGCCCGACCAGGATGAGGACACCGAGAACCACGTGCTTCCACCAGGCACCCGCCCCGTCGGAGGGGGCCGAGTCCCCCCCGTCCGGGCCCCCGTCGCTACCCGCCGTCGTGGGAGCCGCGGGTTTCGTGGCCGGAGTCACCTCACCGGCGGCCACGGAGCGCAGCGCGACCTCGATCAGCTCCGCCTGTTCGGGTGTCTCGCCCTGGTTAGATCCGGCCACACTCGCGCCCCTTGCCTCGGCGGACCGTGGAGTCGGGAAGAACGGCAGCCAGCCGACCCCGTCGAAGCGCACCTCCGCCCAGGCCAGCGCATCCGAACCGTGCACGGTGCGGATCTGGTCCGCGGCGCCCGCTCCGTCGCCCGGGGCCGCGGGAGCTGAGGCTGGAGCGGTGAACCCGACCGCAAGCCGGGCCGGCAGCCCGAGCAGACGTGCGGCCAGGACGAAGGCGGTCGCGAACTGCTCGGACGTCCCACGCCGGGTATGACCGAGGAAGTGGTCGATGTGCCCATACGCATGCCCCGGCGGGACCTCGGGATCGAAGACGAAGTTCGCGCTCAGGTAGGTACCCAGCAGGGCCGCCCGCTCGAACGGCGTCCGCCCCCGGGCGGTCGCGAGCTCGGCCATCGACCGCAGGATCGACGGCGGGTCCGCGGGAACGGCCAGGTCAGGGTCGTCGTGGTCAGCCGCGGCGGCGCCGGCCGACAGGGCGGCGATCTGCGCCGGCTCGGGTCGAGGCTCCGGAACCGACGTGATCTCGAAGCGCGAGCCGGCGGCCAGCGGAAGGTCACTGCGCAGCATCCCGGTACCCGGGTCGACCCGCACACCGGGCGGGCCGCTCAAAGGCGACCCGTTCGCCGGCAGCAGGTTTCCGCCCAGGCCCACGACCTCGACCTCCTGGCGCACCGACGGATCCTGCCGCGGCTGCGCGGCCGCCGTCGCGGGCGAAACGATCGTGGCTCCCGCGGCGACGAACCGCGCTGTGGAGCGCCAGCTCACACCGTCGTAGTCGTCGAAGACGGCCAACCGGAAGATCACGGGGGCAGCCGGGTCCGGCCCCGTGACGGCGGCGCGGAAGAGCACGTCATCAGGGTGGGAGGTCCAGCCGCCGAGCGCGGCGAGCGGGCTGGTCTCGGTCACGTCGACCGGTGTCGTCAAGCGGTGATCCCGGGGATCGACCGGATCGCCGAGGCGACCGCCGGTCACCGTCACCACGGCCAGGACCCCGACGAGCAGGACGGTCAGGGTCGCGACAAGCCCTCTGGCCGAGGAGCGGACCAGACCAGACCCGCCCGTCCGGGGCATCCGCGCCAGGAGGTGGCCGGCGGCCAGTGCGACGAGCACCCCCGTCTGGGGGAGGTTGTCACCCGGGACGGGCAGGGCCGACGCGGTCGCGGCCACCAGGGTCACGACCGCGGGCAGCACCGGCAGGAGCGCCGCCCGGGTTCGGATGGTCAGCTCGGCGCCGATCGCCGCCGCGAGCCAGGTCGGGGCGAGGGCCACGATCAGCAGATCGGGGTCGGCCGGCGCCGGCGCGGCAACGTCGAGGAGACGGGCCCAGCCGTCGATGACACCCGCACGGACCAGCTCGAGCCTGGCCAGGAACCCGCCCGCCTCGGCCGCGACGGTGTAGCCGGTCCAGACGACGAATCCGACCATCCAGGCCGGCACGGTGAGGACCGCGGGTACCGGCCGGCGGCCCCGGCGCGACCCGCCCAACAGGGCCACCAGCACGACCGGCAGGACAGCGGCCACCGGCAGGGGGACCCACAGATCCCGAGCCGGGAACAGCCGCGTGAAGCCACTCCCGCCGACGAGCGCCAGGGCCGCGACGAACGCCAGCTCGACGACGCGGCGCGCGGCACCCGGCGGCGTTTCCTCCGCGTGCGCGGCATCCGACGTTGTGCTGGTCGACGCCGCACCAGCCGACGCCGCAGCCGGGCCCGCCGACGGCACACCAGCCGACGCCGCAGCACTGGGTGCCGGGCCGGCCGGCGGCCTGACAGCCGGTGGCTCGACGGTCAGGTCCTTCATGCCTGGACCAGCCCGCGGTCGTCGATGGCTGCCGACACAGAGCACGCCACGGGGCCTGACACCGCCCGACCGGGCGACGGCTCCGGCCCGGCAGGCGTTGCCGCGGCCGAGAGTGATGTGGTCTGGGGCGATGCGGTCTGGGGCGAGAGGGGCCAGATCTTCCCCAGCTCGGCGGCGGTTGTCAGGTGCAGCACCCGCACCTGGCCCGATCCGGTGGCGTTCGGCGCGGCCGCCGGCGGAGCCATCTCGACCTCGCCCCGAGTGCCCCGGCGATCCCGGGAGGCCCAGGGGTCCAGCCCGTCCGAAGACTGGAGGATTCCGGTCGTCCCAGCGGCAGAAATCCTCCGATCTTCGCCCGTCGCCCGGTGCCTGCGCAGCCGGGCCCGGTCTGCCGGGGTCCGCCGGCCCCACGCGCGGGCGACGGCCTCGCTGCGCGGCCCCAGCCGCAGGACGATCACCTGGCCGAAGGCATGCGCGACCGGCGTCAGGGCCCTGATCGCGTCACGCCCGATCCCGCCGGTGACCAGTACGAGCGTGCCGACCGGGCCACGGCGCAGCGTCCGCAGCACCTCCAGGTTCGTGCCCTCGTCAGGCGCAACCGCCGCCAGTTGGTCGAGCAGCGAATCAACGTCCGCGGCACGGCGGCGGCCCGTCATCCGCACACCGCCCGATGTGACCAGGCGGACGCCATAGGCACCGCGCGCACAGGCCAGCACCGCGGAGGCCGCGGCGTCGACCGCGTCCTCGAAGACGGCTGCCCCGACCGGGCCAGCCGGGTAGGCACACCGGCGGGTGTCGAGCACGACGGTGGAGGCGGGCTCGCTCGGGTCCACATGGGTGCGGACCATGAGCGTGCCCAGCCGAGCGCTGGCGGCCCAGTGCACCAGGCGCAGGTCCTCTCCCGGGGTGTACTCCCGCAGGGTGTGGAACATCAGCCCGCCCGCCGTTCCGCTGCCGCTGGAGCCGTCGGGATCATGGGCGGGCGCGGTCGGGGGAGAGACCAGCGCCTGCGTGCGGGGGCGCACCCGCAGCGTGACCGCCTCGCCCAGGGACTGCCGGCGGTGTGCCAGACCGAACGGATCACGCCGGTCGACCCAGCAGGGCCCGATTCGGCTGACCGCCCGGACAGCCGTGTCCAGCGGCAGCACGACCTCGTGACCGGCACCGCCGCGAAGCCGACGGACGCCTACGACTGCCGGCCGCGCCAGCGGCCCGGACAGCACCCCCGGGCCAGACAGCACCCCCGGAACGGACGGTGCCCCGGGGACCGACGGCGCCCCCGGATCGGCGGGTGTCGCGGAAACGCAGAGCGTGAACGGGGGCGCCGTCCACCGCGAGTGGTTGACCACGGTGATCACCAGCGCCGCCTCGTCGCCGCGGCTGACCGATTCGGCGGTGAGCCGCAGACCGACACCGACCCGGGGCGGTCGAGCCACCGACACCACGGCCAGCAGCAGCGCCGCCGCACCCGCGGCGGTGAGCAGCACCAGCTCGGCGTAGCGCAGCAGCGACGCCGCGGCGCCGAGCCCGACCAGTGCGGCGAGCAGCCCCCATGCCGCGGGGGTGATCTTCGGTAGCCCTGGGGTGGTGCGCGTGCCCGCGCTCACGTGGCGACGAGACGGCGCGGCGACGGCACGGTGTCCAGGACCTCCGCGACGACGTCCTCCGCGGTGACCCGACGCAGCTCGGCCTCGGGGGTCAGCACCAGCCGGTGCGCGAGCAGCGGCCCGGCGAGCACTCCGACGTCGTCCGGTGTGACGAAGGAACGTCCCGTCGAGGCCGCGCGGACCTGGGCCGCCCGCAGCAACGCGACGCTCCCCCGCGGGCTCGCGCCGAGCCGCACCACGTCGCGGCGGGACCGCGTCGCGGCGACGACCCGCACGATGTAGCGCCGCATCTCGGGGGCGACGTGCACGCCCAGCGTCCGCTCGGCGTGGGCGACGACGTCCTCGGCCCGCAGCACCGGTCGGAGGTCCTCGACCCGCCGGCCGACCTGGCGCCCCTCGAGGATCTCCAGCTCCGCCTCCAGCGTGGGGTAGCCGATGCGCAGCCGCATGAGGAACCGGTCGAGCTGCGCCTCGGGCAGCGCGTACGTCCCGTCCATGTCCACCGGGTTCTGGGTGGCGATCACCATGAACGGCGCGGGGACCGGGTAGCGGGTGCCGTCGGCGGTGACGTGGCGTTCCTCCATCACCTCCAGCAGAGCGGACTGGGTTTTCGGCGACGCCCGGTTGATCTCGTCGCCGATGACGATGCCCGCGAAGACCGGGCCGGGACGGAACGTGAACTCGCTGGTCCGCTGGTTGAAGACGTTGGTGCCGGTGATGTCGGCGGGCAGCAGGTCGGGCGTGAACTGGATCCGGTGGCAGCGTGCGTTCACCGACGCCGCGAGGCTGCGGGCGAGCGTGGTCTTGCCCAGTCCCGGTACGTCCTCCACAAGCAGGTGGCCCTGCGCGAACAGGCAGATGGTGGCTAGTTCCACCGCGGCCCGCTTGCCGCGGATGACCTGCTCGACGTTGGCGACGACGTCCTCGAAGGCGATCGCGAACGGGATGGCCCGATCGGTGCTGACCGTCATTGCCGAACCTCCGCGTGTGGTGAGGCTTCGTGTGAGCCGGATGGATCGTGCGAGGTGGGCGACGTGTGCGAGGTGCTCGGGTCGTGAGAGGCGGGCCGGCCGGTCGAGGGGGAGCGACCGGCCGGCCCGCCACGGGCAGCAGGGGGAGCTGCCCGGGAAACGGAACGGCCCCCGGCGCGCCTCCCACGGGTCAGGCCGCCAGTGCCCACCGACACCGCCGGCCAGCACCACCAGGCGGTGTCGCTGGCGACCGTCACCGCAGCGTCGCTGCCACGGAGCCGAACCGTTCCGATGCGATAGACGACGGAGTCTCCCGATTCGTTGTCCCCAGTCCGGAAAATGTTGTCGAACCCGTGGTGAGGGTCATGCCGCCCCTGCGCGCCGGGGGCGGCCCCGCCGACCCGGGAAGTCACCCCGCGGGCGTCAGATGTGACGCTCCGACCAAAATGGGTCGCAACCAGTCGGCGCAGTAGCGCGTCAGACCTGTCGACGGACCACGACGGAAGGCCGGGAGCCCGCGGGGGCAGCCGCGGGCCCCTTCCGCATCACGACACACGGACCACATATGCCCACTTGATGTTGGGCTGCATTGTGTTCTCTTTGTTGTGTATGGGGTCCGTCACCGGCTTCCGCCCGGCTTTCCCTCCGGCCGGGCGGAAGCCCCCGGTGACCCGGCCCGCCGCGTCGCCGGGCCCATCTGGTGGCTCCTGGCGTCTGGGGAGGTCGGACGATTCTCGGCAGCTGGCGTCAACCGCCACGAGGACTGCCCGCACGGAGGCCCTCCGGGCCCGGCCCACGAAATCTCGGCGCACCAAAGGCCGGCGCACCAGAGGCCGACGCACGAAGAGCCGGCGCACGAAGGGCCGGCGCACGAAAGCTCGCCGAACGAGGGCTCGGCCGGGCGGCGCGGGTCATCCCGGCGGCTCGCGTGCTCCTCCCGGGCGCGGCCATCGTCACCGTGACCGCGCTGATCGGCGCCACCGGCCAGGGCACAGCTCCGGTCCGGCTCGATCTGGTCGACGACGGGACCTGGCTCACCGACTCGGCCACCGGCACGCTGATTCACCTGAGTGGCCCCGCCGGCCGGGCGAACGCCGCGGTGACCGTTCCCGGCACGGCCGGCCGTGACCTGACTGTCACCTCGACCGCCCACAAGATCGTCGCCGTCGATCCGAGCGCCGGTCAGGCGTTCCTGGTCGACCCGGCACGCCTGGCCACTGTCGGCTCGGCGGCTCTCCGGCCCGGCGTGGCGATCACCTCGGCATCCGGGATCACCTACGCGGTCGAGGCCGGAGCCGGGCGGGTCCAGCCGCTGTCCGCGGACGACCTGTCGCCCATCGGTACAGCCCTCGATCTCCCGTCACCGCTCGGCGCGGCGGCCCAGAGCGACGACGGCACCCTCTGGGTGCCGCTGCGCTCCACCGGGACCGTCGTGGCGGTGCGTGACGGTGTCGCCGCGCCGGTCGCCGGCCCGGTCGCACCGCCAGGAAACGCCATCGACGTGGTGCTGGCCGGCGGGCGCCCGGTCGTCGTCGACAGCACCGCGCGCAGCCTGAGGATGCTCGGCGGCCCGGGCGCCCCCGGCGAGTCGGGAGCCGGAGCGCGTACGGTCCTGCCCCTGTCTGAGACACCGGCTCCGGCCGGCCCGGAGCTGCTCGTCGCCCCCCGGACGGAGAGGGGCGTCGTCGGTCTGCTCGACCCGGTGGCCCGTCGGCTCTACCTGGCGGATGTCGATCACGGCACGGTGGCGGTGACGGATCTCCCCAGCCGTGATCAGGGGCAGGGGCAGCCCGGCGTACCCGTGGTCCAGGCGGGCCATGCCTATGTGCCGGAATCCGCGCTTGGCGTCGTGCTCGACTACGACCTCGCCCACGGCACGTTCGGTGCTCCCGTAGCGGTCGCCGCGGCCGACGGGCACGCACGGATCACGGTGACCGTCGACGACGGCCAGGTGTGGATCAATGACACCGCCGGGCCCAACGCGGTCCTGATCAATGATCGTGGCCGGACTCCGATCAGCAAGCAGCCGCCGGATCTCCCCGGCCTGCCCACCAGCTCGGCCCAGCCGCTGCCTGCGGCCCCACCACTGCCCAGGCCGCAGCAGCCGCGCCCCGACGGCGCCGCCCACGGCCAGGGTGCGGCACGGCCCACGCCGGCAGCGACGACGACCCGCACCCCGACCGCCGCCACGTCCGGACCGGGAACCGGCACCGGCACCGGCCCCGGCACCCGGACCGATACCGAGGCGGAGCACGAGCAGACCACGCCCGAACCCACACGGACGCCGACCACCCCGCCGCCGCGGACACCGTCGCCACCTCCGGTGACGACGCATCCGGTTACCACCCCGCCTCCGTCACCCACCACCGGCCCATCCGCCAGCCCGGACGGGCTCCCGATCGAGTGATCCGGCCGGAATGGTCGTCAACCAGCGAAGTCGATCACCAGGCGGTCGGGGTTCGTCAGCTCGAGGACCCGGAAGCCCGCCCGGGTGCTCAGGCCGGTGCCGACGTGCACGTAGCCCTCGAAGTCCCCGGCGAGCACGTAACTGGTCAGTACGGGCAGCCCACCCCCCGTTCGGGGGGTGGTCAGCGTCGTCACACCGGCGTCGTCATGAGCCGCGGCGGGGGTCACCACGACCTCGAACGTGACCGCACCCTCCAGGGGCAGGGGCGCCCCGGAGCCCGGCTGGACCACCTCGTCGACGTAGCCGGCGGTGTAGCCGGGAAGACCTCCACGAAACTCCAGCACCAGCCGGTCGAATCCCACACCGCCCACCGTGTTGTGGGCGCCCCGAAGGGCGACCAGTCGTGCGGTCGTCGCGAGCTGGCGCTGCGTGCTGACCGCACCGGTACCCCAACTGGACGGCGGGCTCGAGACCACCGCGCCGACCCCGGCGCCGGGGTCGGCACTGGCACTGGCACTGGCACTGGCACTGGCGCCGGGGTCGGCACTGGCACTGGCACTGGCCACAGGGACAGAACCGCCCCGCGGGCCTGACCCGTCACCGCAGGCCACGACTCCGGCGCAGAGCAGGATCGAGAGGGTGGCGGCGCCGGTCGTCCGCGGCCGGTGGATGGGCCAGGCGCGGCGGCGCACGACAGATCGCTCCATGGGAGCCTCCGAGACGATCAGCGATCAGCGGGAACAAGGCGATACCCGCAGTCTGAGGCGCGCGTCGCGAAAAGCAATGCCGCTTCGGGCGGCGGAACCGGGACGCGCGGTAGGGTTCGCGCCGCGGGCCGGGTTAGCCGGTCGGAATTGCCGTGGCGGATATCCCTTCACCGTGCCCGGCCGGGCACGGGACGATGTCCGTACGACGGGGTCCAACGGCTAACGGCAGCCGTCGGGCGGAAACCGACGAGAGGGAATGCCGATGCTGCGCGATGCGCCAGAACCACGGTCGAGGCCCCGCGGGGCGGGGACGCGTCCGAGGCGGACCATGCGGGCGGTGCCTCTGACAGCGGCCCTGACCAGTGTCGTGACGGCCGGTCTGCTCACGGCGTGCGGCGGCGGTTCCGGCACCGCTGTCGACCCGGCCGAAAGCCTGCGCCCGACCGCCCGGGCGGCCACCGCGAGCGTTGACGACGTGAACGGGGCGAAGGCCTCCGCCGAGTGCGCGGCATCCGTGAAGACCCTGCGGATGTACGCGGTCGGTTCACTCAACGACGCGGCGAAGTCCGGCAAGGCCTACATGGAGGCCGCCCATCCAGGGCTCACTGTGGAGCTTTCCGCCGACGCGACCGGCTATCCGGAGCTGGTGGCGCAGCTCAGTGCCGACCGCGCGGCCGGGCGCCCCGCGGACGTCGCCGTCGCCGGCTTCGACCTGCTGCCCACGTTCGCCGACGAGCTCGGCGCCCAGCCGCTCTCACCGAAGCTGCTGCGGGCCTCGTACGACCAGCGTTTCCTGCCCCTGGGCGAGTACGACGGCAAGCTGGTCGCCATCCCGCAGCAGGTTTCGATGCTCGCCCTCGTCTATAACGTGGACGCCCTGAAAAAGGCCGGGGTCGACCCCGCGACTCTCAAGACGACCGCGGGTGTGCTCGCGGCAGCCGAGAAGATCAAGAATTCGGGTCAGTCGATCCAGCCGATCGACCTGCCGACCCAGGGCTTCGGCCAGTGGTATCTGAGCACACTGGCCAGTTCCAAGGGAACGCCGGTGCAGAAGGCTGACGGTCAGCCTGATCTGACGACCCCCGCGGCCCGTGAAGCCGCGGCCTTCCTCCGCAAGGTGGGCACCTACGGACCACAGTCCGGTGACGCGACCAGGGAGGGGCTGCTGCGGTTCGGCATCCGCCGGGAAACCGCGATCAGCGCGGTCACCCTTCCGTCGATCTCCGGCGGGCTTAAGTACATCCACGATCAGGGTGCCGCCGGCTTCGAGGTCGGGGTCATGCCCTTCCCGACGCTTCCGGGCGGCACCATCCGTCCGGTCTCCGGGGGTAACGGCCTGGCGATTCTGTCGACGGACCGCTGCCAGCGGGAGATGGCCACCGAGCTGGTCGTCGCGCTGCTCTCCCCCGACGTGATCAAGGCTGGCACGGAGGCCTTCAGCTTCTTCCCGGTCGACAACACCGCCCGGACGCAGCTCGCGTCCTTCTACCAGCAGTACCCCGAGCTGACCCAGTTCGACGCGTTCATTCCGTCGCTCGTCCAGGCCCCCCAGTGGGGTGGCACCCGAGGCGGCGAGGTCCATGACGCGATCAACGACGAGGTCGTGGCGATCATGACCGGCGCCGACCCGAACTCCACGCTGGCCGGCGCACAACGAAAGGTCACGGAGCTGGTGCGCTGATCCCCGAGCCGGCCGGCTCGGATCGACCGAACCGGCCAGCTCCGGCCGGGTTGCGAGCCCACAAGATCTGAGGATCGTGGTCGTTTCCACGACCACGATCCTCAGATCTGACACGAAAAACTGACGTGAGCTGCGGGTCGGGGCTTGATCGGCTGGTTGTGGCGGGTTGGGTGGGCTGGGTCCGGTCAGGCGGGGTCGAAGCGGATGGTGAGGCCGAGGGCGTTCGCTTCGCGGATCATGCGTCGCATCGCGCGTTGCGGGTTCTTCCTCGTGTGGTAGTCGGCGCCGAGGTCCTTGTGTCCGGTCCTGTCGTGCAGGACATGCCAGATCGCGACGGTGAGCTTGTGCATGACAGCGACCAGGGCCCGCTGCTTCCCCCGGCGG